>JAFGEN010000003.1 GCA_016931595.1 Candidatus Aminicenantota bacterium
ACGAAGAAGAAATCGAAACCGGCCGCCTGAGGACTCGGTCCCGGCCTCTTCGAACCGGGCCGCGGCTTGCTTGACAGGCCTTCCGGCCAGCCTATAGAATACACCGGTAATACTCCACAACGCAGAGAGTTCCATGACGAAACCCGAGGATTTCTACACGCTCGAGAAGCCGATTGCCGCCCTGAAAGAGCAAATCGACGGACTGCTTGCCGCCGGCGAACCGGGGACCAAGGAAAAGGTCGCCGCCCTCCGCCTCGAGATCGACGTCGAGTGGAAAAAGCTCCAGCCGCAGCTCGTCCCCAGCCAGATTGTCCAGGTTGCCCGCCATCCCAAGCGGCCCCTCACGCTCGAATACATCGCCGCCCTGACGACGGATTTTATGGAAATGCACGGCGACCGGCGGTTCGGCGACGACCCGGCCCTGGTCGGAGGATTGGCCTTCTACAAGGGGCAGACCGTGGCCGTCATGGGACACCAGAAGGGCCGGACGACCCGGGAGCGCATCGACCGAAACTTCGGCCAGATGAATCCCGAGGGGTATCGTAAGGCTTTCCGCCTCTTCCAGGAGGCGGAAAAATTCGGTTTTCCGGTTATCACCTTCATCGACACCCAGGGCGCGGCCCCCGGAATCGGAGCCGAGGAGCGGGGCCAGGCCGAAGCCATCGCCTACAACCTGAAAGTCATGTCCGGGCTCCGCGTCCCGATCGTCTGTGTCATCATCGGCGAGGGGGGAAGCGGCGGGGCGCTGGGAATCGGCGTCGGCGACCAGATCCTCATGCTCGAAAACGCCTATTATTCGGTCATCTCGCCCGAGGGCTGCGCGGCCATCCTCTGGAAAGACCAGTCGGCCGTTCGGCAGGCGGCTGAAAACCTCCATATCCGGGCTTCAGACCTCCTGAAGCTGGGCGTCATCGATAAAATCGTCCCGGAGCCTCCCGGCGGCGCCCACATCGACCCCGAAACGACTTATAAAAACACCGACAAGGCGCTTCAACAGGCTCTGGCCAAGCTCAAGGGCAAGACGGCCGATGAGCTGGTCGAAGAGCGCTACGCCAAGTTTCGCAAAATGGGGGTCTTCGTCGTCTCGTGAGCTCCGAGCGGTCCTCGGTCAAGGAACTCGCCGCGGTCAAGGGCACCCACGACATCCTGCCCGGCGAGGTCGAGGTCTGGCAGGCGGTCGAGGCGTCCGTCGTCGGGATGTTCGGCCGGTATGGATACCGCGAGCTTCGGGCTCCGGTGATCGAACACACGGAGCTTTTCGAAAAGAGCACCGGGGAAACGACCGACGTCGTCCAGAAGGAAATGTACACGTTTATCGACAAGGGCGGCCGGTCCATCACCCTCCGTCCGGAGTATACCCCCTCGGTCGCCCGGGCCATTGTCGAGCACCGGCTCGACCTCCTCGGGACCCCGATGCGGTATTTCTACATCGGTCCGATGTTCCGCTACGACAAGCCCCAGAAGGGCCGCTACCGCCAGTTCCACCAGATCGATATCGAAGTCTTCGGCGAGAAAGACCCGGCCATCGACGCCGAGATCATCGAGATGGCCGACTCGATGCTCGTCTCCCTGGGCGTGACCGGGACCGAAACCCTGGTCAACTCGGTCGGCTGCCGAGCCTGCCGGCCGGCCTTTTCCCAAGCCCTCAGGGAAGCGGCCGGGGGGGTCAAGGACGGTTTATGCGGGGATTGCCGGAGGAAGATGGAGACCAACCCTCTCCGGATCTTCGACTGCAAAGTCGAAGCCTGCCGGGAGCAGGCCAAGGTCTTTCCTCAAATCACCGGATTTCTCTGCCCCGAGTGCCGGGATCACTTCGCCGGCGTCCGCCGCTATCTCGACTTGTACGGCGTCGCCTACCGGGTCGAGCCGAACCTCGTCCGCGGCCTCGATTACTACACGAAGACCGCCTTTGAGGTCGTCCGTCTCGACGCCGGTCAGCAGAACGCCGTCCTGGGGGGCGGGCGCTACGACGACATGATGAAGGATTTCGGCGGACCCGACGTCTGCGGCATCGGGTTTGCCTGCGGACTCGAGCGCCTGATCGCCTTGGTCTCGGTCAAGCCCTCGCCGCGGCGGTTTGTCTACGTTGTCCACTCCGGCGAGGCGGCCAGGGCCAAGGCCGTCGAGCTGGCCCGGATCTTCCGGCGGGGCGGGGTCGAGACGCTGGTCGAGTTCGCCGGCCGCGGCTTTAAAAGCCAATTCGGCCGGGCAGCCAAGCTCGGCGCGGCCTGGGTCCTCGTCGTCGGCGAGGACGAAGTCGCCAAAGGCGAATTCCTCCTCAAGGACATGGCCACGGGAACCCAGACCTCCGGGAAAGCGGAAGATCTTTTATCTTCCCTTCAAAGGCCCGGCTGACAGGCAAAAGCCGGCGCTTCATCGTTGTTGCGCTTTTGGACAAGCGCCTGAAAATCGTCTAGAATACTCCATTCTCGAATGATCGAGGGGAGAATTCGATGAGCGAGATGAATTCCGGCCCGAATTGGAAACGAACCCATTATGCCGGAGCCCTTCGTCCGGCCGATGACGGCCGGGATGTCGTCCTTTGCGGCTGGGTTCAGAAAACCCGGGACATGGGCCACCTGATTTTTGTCGACATCCGCGACCGCGAGGGCTTGGCCCAGGCGGTCTTCCAATCGGACAAGCCGGAGTTGATGGAGGAAGCCAAGCGGCTCCGGAACGAGTCGGTTGTGGGCATCCGCGGCCGGGTCCGCAGGCGCTCGGCTGTGAACCCGGAGATACCGACGGGCGAGGTCGAAGTCGAAGCCGCCGCACTTCATGTCTTCGCCGCGGCCAAGCTCCCGCCCTTCCAGATCGTCGACCCGCCCCAGGCCTCCGAGGAGCTCCGGTTCAAGTACCGGTACTTGGACCTCCGCCGGCCGAAAATGCAGCGTCAGATCCGGCTCCGCCACGAGGCCGCCCTGGCCGTCCGCAATTACCTCAATGCCGCCGGTTTTCTGGAAATCGAGACGCCGATGCTGGCCAATCCGACGCCCGAGGGCGCCCGCGACTATCTCGTCCCCAGCCGCATCTACAAGGGCCGGTTCTACGCTCTGCCCCAGTCGCCCCAGCAATTCAAGCAGACCTTGATGATTTCGGGGTTCGACCGCTATTTCCAGATCGTCCGCTGCTTCCGCGACGAGGACCTCCGGGCCGACCGCCAGCCCGAGTTCACCCAAATCGATATCGAGACGAGCTTCATCGACCGGGAGGATTTCTTTGTCCTCAATGAGGGCCTGATGGAAGCGGTCTTCGCCGTCGCCGGCCGGCCGCTGTCCCGGCCCTTTCCCCGGCTGTCGTACGCCGAGGCGATGGAGAAATACGGCACGGACAAGCCCGACCTTCGGGTGCCCCTGGAGATGAAAGATGCGACCGCCGCGGGGCGCGAGATCGCCTCCGACATCATTCGCGGGGCCCTGGGCGCCGGGGCGGAGCTCAAAGGGCTCCTCGTGCCCGGCGCCGGAAATTTTTCCCGCGGCCAACTGGACAAGCTGGGAGAGAAGGCCAAGACGCTGGGGGCCAAGGGATTGTTTTGGATCAAGCGGCAGGACGGCTGGAAGTCGTCCTTGAAGCTGGCCGAGGCGGATTTTGAGGCTTTCTGGGCGGCCCTGGGCGGAGGGGAGGGAGACCTGGCCCTGTTCGTGGCCGATCAAAAATCCGTGGCGCTCAAAGTGCTCGGCGAAATCCGCCGGACTTGGCCGATGGACGAGGCG
>JAFGEN010000305.1 GCA_016931595.1 Candidatus Aminicenantota bacterium
GTCAAACCGGCCGTCCTTTCACCCGGGGGCGCTCCGTGGGATAATAAGGCATGACCCACCCGGACGTCCGGATGTTCTTTCTTGCCGTTCTTGGGGCGGCCTTCGCCGTCTCCTGCGTCCGGTTGGCTCCGAAAACGGATGCCATCCCTCCTGCCGCCGTACCCGAGCGTTTCGTTCTCTGCGCCCGGGTGACTCCGACGACGGATTGGGCCGATTTCTCCCTAGTCGGGGAGACATTTGTCAGGGAACGGGACCGGATGGTCTGCGCGGCCGTCGACTTCAGGGCCTTGCGCGGAGCCCACCGGCTGGTTTGGAAATGGTACGACCCGGCCGGGAAACTTGCCCGGATTTCGGACCCGGTCTCAGCCGGGGAAGAAGGATTTGAATACGACCGATTCCTCGCCTGGGACGAGTTCCCGGTCGCGGGAGATACGCCTCTCGGACGATGGACGGTTGCCCTGTTCGTTGACGAGCGGTTCGCCGGGGCGAAAGAATTCGAGATGACGACCCGGGAGGGGGGACCTTTAACCGCGGCTCGGGATACGGAGGACTTGGTTGACTCGGATCAAGGTGCCCCTTAAGTTATTGATTCTTTGAAGGGTTGAGACGGAAGTCCCATAGCGGCGGGCGATGGTCGACAGCGTCTCTCCGCTCCGGACCTTGTGCTGGGCGTACTCGGGTGGGACATATTTCGGGATCTTGGTCGTGGCGGCCAGCAGCCGGCCTCCGCTTCCGACAGGAACGCGGAGAGGATAGGGCTTATCCGGCGTGGACTGATACCTGAGCTCGGGATTGAGGAATTCGAGCTCTGAGGTTTCGATTCCCAGCGAAGCCGCCCAGGAACTGAGCTTGGCCGGGTGGTTGATCTCGATGGTGTCGAATTTCAAGGGCGGGTAGGGCACGGGGAGGGTGATCCCATACCGGGCCGGGTCCTGAATGATTTTCACCACGGCGATAAAGCGGGGGACGTAGCGGGCGGTCTGGTAGGGGAGTCTCTGGAACAGGTCCCAGAAATTGTCCAGGTAGCTGATGTTCTGGGAATTGATGACCCGCTGAACGAACCCCTCGCCGCAATTGTAGGCGGCCAGGGCGGTGGTCCAGTCTCCGAAGAACGAATGGAGGTGTTCCAGGTACTTGATCGCTCCGATGGTCGACTTGTAGGGGTCCCGGCGCTCGTCGACGTATTTGTCCTGGTTGAGGCCGTAGTTGAGGCCGGTGGTCCGGATGAACTGCCAGAGCCCCAGAGCCCGGGCCGAGGACAGGGCCTGGGGCTTGAACAGACTCTCGACGATCGGGAGCCAGACCAAGTCGTCCGGCAGTCCGGCTTTCCGGAGCTCCTCGACGATGAAATCCTTGTAGAACCCGGAGCGACGGTAGCCTTCCTCGAAGGATTTCCGTTCGGGGCCGAGGAATGATTTGATCTCCCGCTCGACCCACTGGTTGTCGGCCAGGGGGATGGACTTGTGGTTGCTGACGGCCGGGTTTCGGCGGGCGGCGTTGTATTCCTGGATGCGCTGGGCGATCAGAAGCCGGAGGTTGTCCTTCTCCTGGATAAGCGGAGAATCGGTTGTGATCGGAAGCCGAAGGAGCATCCCGTAAGCCTCGTCCAGGAAATTCATGGCCGCCTCGAAATCGCCCCGCTCCCGGGCGGCTTTGGCATCCTCATAGACGGTCAGGGCATCCTCCAACGAGATGACCGCGTCGTCGTGGGACAGGCTATTGACCGGAATGTCCTTGGACGAGAGCGACTTTTCCTCGGCCGGGATAATGGTCTTGACCGGAACCTCGGCGGGATTCGCCGCCCGGACCTCGCTTTTCGGCGTTTTTTCAGGGGTGGTTGCCGCCTGCGCCGGTTTCGGTTGAACCGTCGGCTTGGCCTTGGCGCAGTTCCAGAGCGGGAGGCATCCGGCGATGATGAGGAGTGCGAGGGTAAACTTGAATGATTTCATGAACTTGAATGACTTTTATAGCATGCCGCCGGATAAGGAGTCAAACGAAAAATTCGGTTTATGACCCGACCTTTGTTTCCGCCCGGGCCAGGACAATCCCCGAAAGCCCTCCCATGGCCTTGAAGTAGCCTGCGAAGCGTTCGGATTCGGCCGAGGGGCGGTCCTCGACATTACGGCCCCAGCGGTAGGAGATCGGCTGGTACCACAATTCGGCCTTGACCGTGTACGGTCCGGACGTCGAGCCGAGCGGGATATTGAAGCGGATCCGGTCCGCGCCGGCCTCAAAATCCCCGTCTTCGCGGGCCGCTCCATACACGGCGACTTCTGAAGGCGCCGTCGTTTTATCGAAACCCATCGGAAGAATCCGGTTGTCTTTCAAGTATTGGGTCGCGGCCAGAAGGACCGTCGTCACCCGGTTGTCGGGGTCGCCGAGGATAGGCTCGTAAATCTGGACTTGATCGGCCGTCCGGATTTCGGAGTAATGGGGCTCGAACCGGGCCGGATCTGCGTCGTTATCGTTCCCGGCGATCGAGCCGTCGGGATTGAACCGGCCGGATTCGAAAACGACGCTCCCGCGGCCGTCCAGCACCGTGAAATGGACCCAGACCCGGCGCGACGGATAAGCCGAGGGGAGTTTGTGCCCGGCCAGGTTGGCGACTGTGGCATCCGCTAGAAGCCGGCCGTCCTCCAGGACCGCCCGGCCCAGGGTCAACTTAGCCGCCGCCGCTTGGAGGTGTTCGGCCGTCCGGGACGAGACCGCGGCCAGCTCGAGCGGCTCGGCTGCGAGTCCAAGCTCGTCGCGATGGAGGTTGAAGACGTTCGGCATGAAGAAATTGCCGCCCCGGAAGACGTGCCTGGCGGAATCCTCCCGCGGCTGGCCCAAAGTCGAGGAGATCGGCGCCTTCCCGCGGGTTGGGGGCATGTGACAGGCCTGGCAGGCCATCTTTCCATTGTAAGCGCTGTGCTTCCATTCCAGGTAGGGGACCTGCTCCGGGAGCTCGCCCACGACTTCGCCCTTATCGTTGTAAGCATGGGTGAACAGCGTATGGCAGGAAGCGCACAGTTCCGAACCGCGGATGTGATCTGCTTTTTCGGGGACGAAACCGGAAGACGAGCGCATCGCCGTCCGGCGTCCCTGGTCGATGTCGTAGGGGCCGAAGACCCGGCGCGCCCCGGCCGGAGTCTTCGTGTCGACGACGAATCCGGCGGTGAAGCTCTCCCTTCGGCCGAGATTCTCGGGGCCGATCTGGTGACAGAGCGTGCAGGACACGCCATCGACGGCCAGGGCGGCCTGCGGGCCGGCTTCCGGGACGACCGGGAGATGGACGAAGACCCCCCCTTTCCCCCCGGCCGCCTTGGCCTGGTACCTGGCCATGGGCATGTGGCAGGCCGAGCACTCGTGTTCGGCGGCCGCGGCGATTTTCGGATTGGCCAGGGTTTCCCGGCGGATGGAGGCCTGCCAATACGGATCGCGGGCGGCGTTGGCCATCATCGAGGCCCGCCAGTCCGTTCCGATGGAGATGTCTTCTCCTTTCGGCGAGGTCAGGCCGTTGTGGCAGGCCAGGCACCTGTCCGAGGTGATGAAGAGGGGGGGGAGTCCGACGGCGGCCCCGACGGCGAAAACAGCCGCCGCGGCGGCGATGACGAGGAACAACCTTTTGTGTTTCATGATCTCACCATCCGTCGAAGAAGGCGCCGTCGAACCAGTCCCAGAGAAGGTAGGCCAGGACGACGGGATGGCGGCCTTCGCGTTCGTTCAGGGGCAGGCGGACGCCGATGTTGAGCATGATGTGCTGGCGCTTGTTCAGGGTGACCTGAACTTGGGGCACGATATCGTAGATGATTTTTTCTCCGGCGGCCAGTTCCTTGGCCGCCAGGACTTCGACCATCGGCGACCAGGTCCGGCCCCAGGGCTTGAAATTGAAGCTTCGGCCGAAGGCGATGCGGGCGAACACCTCGTGTTCGGCCTTCTCCGTGTCGAAGGGAATTTCCATCCCGGCCTGGGCTTGGAGGAAGAAATCGGCCGGCAGGATCTGGCCGAAGGTCAGGAACGGCTCGAAGACGAACGTGCCCTTGCCGAATCCCGAAGCGCGGTCGCCGGTCGGCAGGATCAGTTCGGCCGCCCCGCTGAGGATCGAGCCCCGGTCCAGGTTGAAATAGAAGGCCCGCTTGACGGCCAGAGCGGCGTCGCCGAGGTTTGCTCCCCACTCAGGCTTCGACGAAAGGGGATCAATGAACCGTTCGCTCCAGCCAAACGGCAGGACGACCTCCCACATGTTGCGTGTTCCGAACCGCTGTTCGTAGACGATCTTTCCCCCGATCGAACCCAGGCCGCCGTCCTTTTCCGTAAGCGACCCGGAAAAGATGATCTCATCCTCGAGATAGGCTTTGCCCGTGACGAGCGGCCGGGGCAAGTTGAAGTTGCCGGAGGGCCAATCATCGTCGTCGGCGAGTGTCTTGATATACTCGACGGCCGCTTCGATTTCCTCCATCGACAGGGCTTCGCCGAAGGAGGGCATGATCTCTGAAAATCCCCGGGAGGGGCCGCCGTTGCGGGCGATCCCGGCCCAATCGGACGCCGGCTCGCGCGAAGAAAAATCCGGGTCGGAGAAATCGGGCAAGGCGACGTCGAAGCCCACCCGGCTCCGCGACCGGCCTTTTCCGTCAGGCCCGTGGCAGGCGGCGCAGTTGGCGAGGAAGAGCTCCTTGCCCGTTTTTTCAAGGCTCCCGATTCCCCGCGTCGAGGGGGCGGCAAACGCCGACGCCCCGAAGAGGAGAAGAACCGCGGGGACGAGCATTCGTACGAGCGGGGAATGGACAACCGGTCGAGTGAAATGAATCATCGTTCAACTCTCTTGGCCGGAAATCGATCATCAACAATTTAACACGGTAAGAGCCTCCAGTCAAAACAGGAAGGCAAAACCGAGGCCGGCCGACCGCGGCGCCTCGAGGACGCCGGGGATTCGTTCGACCCGCTGGTTGAACAGGTTCAGAAATTCGACAAAAAGCTCCAGTCGGCCCAACGCTCTTCGAATCCGGGCCGAAACGTAAGGCCGAACCCGGCCCGATCCTTCCTCCCGCTCGGCCTTCAGGGCGGCCGCCCCCGACCAGGGGCCGAGGTCGCCCGAAACGATCAGGGACAGGCAATGGCCGGGATGGTAGAAGTGGTATTTCGCCTCGGATCCGGGTCCGGCGGAGAAGCGAGTTTCTTGGAAGGTGTACAGGAGGCGGGCGGACCAATGTTCCCCCGACCATTCGCCCCGCAGGTCGAGGCCGGCAAATGACCCGGAGGCCATGTTGGCTGACCGCCAGACCGGCTCTCCCTCCGCCCGAACCCAGTCGATCAAACCTGCTGTCCGGTTGTAAAAAATCCTTCCGCCGACCAAAAAATTCCCCGCCGTCCCATCCACCGAAACCGAGGTGGAATCGGTCCGTTCGGCGGCCAGGGCGGGATTTGGATGATGGACCGGGTCGGAGTAATACAGTTCGGTGAATGTCGGAATGCGGAATGTCCGGGCGATCATGCCGGTGAGACGGACGGAGGAAGACAGCGTTCGGCCGAGGACAAGGGAGCCGCCCGTCCCCCGGTAATCTCCCAATCCGGTCTCGATTCCCAGGCGCCAGGACCAGCCGCGGGATTCGTTCTCCAGCGCGGCGGCGAGGCCCTGGAATGTCCGCCTGTGCCGGCCCAGGGCCGGAACGGGCGCGCCGTTGCGGATGCCGTCGCTTTCGATCCCGTCCGCCGCGGCTGAAAATCCGAGGGAGTAATCGAAGGACCGCCCGATTCCGCGGATCTCAAGCTCGGCCGTTGCCTGGCGGGTATGGTGGATATTGCGGTACCTTTCAGGCTCGTCCCGGTAAAGGAGGAAATCGTCGCGGGAGGCCTGGCCGGACAGCCGGAAACGTCCGGAGAGCGAAGGGCCCAGGTGCGCGGCGGCCGAGACCGATCCCAGAAGACGGGAAACATCTTCGCCCGACGGGTACGGTCCGTAGAACCGGTAGGCCCCGAACCGGGCCCCGACATATCCGGCCCGGACGTCCAGAACCGATGATTCTCCGGACAATCGTCCCGAGGTTCGGACGAACATCCGCCGGCCGTCCAGGCCGTCGGCGTAACCGGAAGTTTCGGTGTAGCCCGCGGCCGCCTGCATCGCCTCGGATCCGGCCGCAACGGAACATTCCGTCGTCCCGAAGCTTCCCCGGCGGAGGCTCAGCCGGTTCCCGGCGGAGGTCACGATGTTGACCCGGCCCCCGCCGCCGGAGACGCCGAATCGGGAGGCGCTCCCCCCGCGGAAGATCTCGATCCGTTCGATGTCTCCGGTCGAAACCGGCAGGAGAAAATTGTGATGGCCGGTCTGGGCGTTGTTGGCCGGAATCCCGTCGATCAGGACCGCAATCTGTTCTTGGTTGAAGCCCGGCATCATCGGGTCGGCCTGGAAAAGGCCGCGAACGGCGAAATTCACGTTGGCCGCCAGCCCGATGAGCTCGGCCAGGGCGAAGGCAGGAAGCCGGCGCAGGGCCTCGCCTTCGATGATGATCGCGTCGTTCCCCGGATTCTCCCGGAACGGGATTTTCGTCCCTCGGACCTCGATTTCGTGGCGCTCCTGTCCGGCCGCGGCGAAGGAACAGCCGGCCAGGAAAACGGCGAGAACGCACCCTCCCCTTTTTTGCCTTCTCATGGGTTCCGTCCGCGATCCGTCCCGGGCGTTCCTTTACGGCTCCCGGAGATGCCAGGCCCAGGCGGTCTTGAGGATCGTCTCGAGCTCCGAATAGCGGAGCGTCCAGCCCAGAACCCGCTCCGCTCTTTCCTTCGAGGCGAGAAGAACGGGGGGGTCGCCCTCTCTCCGGGGCTTTTCCTCGCGGGGAATAGACCGGCCGGTCGCCGCCTCCGCTGCGGCGATGATCTCCCGGACGGAGTAGCCGCGGTTGCTGCCCAGGTTGATGATTTCGCTCGTCCCGCCTCCCTGAAGATGCTGAAGGGCGAGGACGTGGGCCGAGGCCAGGTCGGTCACGTGGATGTAATCCCGGACGGCCGTTCCGTCCGACGTGGGAAAATCCGTGCCGAAGACGCGGAGGATCGGCCCGTTTCCCGCGGCCGCCCGAAGGACGTTGGGGATGAGATGGGTTTCCGGGTCATGACGTTCGCCGAGCGCGCCCTCGGGGTCGGCTCCGGCGGCGTTGAAATAGCGGAGGGAGACGAACTTGAGGCCATAAGCCCGGTCATAATCCTGAAGGATTTGTTCGACCATGAGCTTGGTCCACCCATAAGGATTGATCGGTTCGAGCGGATGGTCCTCCCGGATCGGTGTTTCCCGGGGCATTCCGTAGACGGCCGCGCTGGAGCTGAAGATGAAATCCCGAACGCCGCTTTCGATCGCACCCGCCAGGAGGTTGAGCGAGGTGACGAGGTTGTGGCGGTAATATTTGCGGGGATTGAGATAGGATTCCCCGACTTGAATCAGCGAGGCGAAGTGGAGGACGGCGGAAAAGCCGCCGCCTTTGAAGGCCGCGGCGATCTCATCCTCGTTGTTGAGGTCGCCCAGAATAAACTCCGCCCGGCCTGCGGCCTCGCGATGCCCGCTGGAGAGGTTGTCGAAGACGACCGGTTCGAAACCGGAACGGAGAAGCTCCTTGACCGTGTGGGACCCGATATAGCCGGCGCCTCCGGCGACAAGGACTCTTCTCACGAGCGCTCCTTCTCCGGGCGGGAATCGCGGACCAATTGCCGGGCCGCTTTCAGGGCCGCCGCCCTCGTCTCGAATTCGCCGTCCAGCTGTTTCTGGTAAAGTCGTTTCAGCATCAGGCCCATGTCCTTTCCGGGCGGGACGCTCATCTTCAAGAGGTCGCGGCCCAGAACCAGCGGTTTGATCGTCTCTTTCGAGACGTTGTGGGCCTTCATCTCCCGGAGCAGCCAGCGGGCCTCCTTGTCCAGGCCGGAGACGAGCCGGTCGGACCGTCCGGCCCGGTCGGCCGCATCCAGGACCGCGGCCAGCTCGTACTCCCCCCCGGTGTCGGCGGCGAACCGGTTGAAGGCTTTTTTCGTCAGGACGGACCGGTTCTGCCAGAGCTCTCCGGCCCGGTGGTGGGTCCGGATCAGGCGGAGAGCAAGGTTGCGCACGTCCGCCCCGTTCCAGGAGTAGATTTTCAACCGGTCGAAGGCCTTCAGGGCCAGCCGCTCGCCGGCCGTATCGTGTCCGGCGCTGGTGACGGCCATCCTTCCTTTCTTGTACTCCCAGTGGGTCGTTTCGGCTTTGCCGGCATCGTGGAAGAGGGCCGCCCAGAGCAAGGCCGGCTGCTTGGCCGGGTCGACCCCGGTTTTTTCGGCCAGCCGCTTGGCTTGGTCGACGGTGATTTTTGTGTGGGCCCAGACGGTGTGATGGCCGAAATCATCCATTTCCGGATGAAAGACGGAATCCTGGATGATAAGGGTCAGGGCGTAGAGTTCCGGCAGCAGCGGCCGCAGAGCCCCGAGCCGGAACATCTCCTCGAGTCCCCTCGAGGGCCGGGGCGAGCGGAGGAGGATCTTGTAAAGCTCCTCTGTCACCCGTTCGACGGAGAGTCCCTCCAGGGCGACCGTCCGGGCAAGGGGATAAATCTCCGGGTCGACGGCGAAGCCGAGGACCGAGGCGAACCGGGCCGCCCGAAGAACCCGAAGAGGATCATCGGGAAAGGCCGCCGGATTGGTCAGGCGCAGAATGTTCTCCCGAATGTCCCGTCGTCCGTCGAACGGATCGATCAACGACCCGTCGGATAGCCGCCAGGCGAGGCTGTTGCAGCGGAAATCGCGGCGGCGGAGGTCCTCCTCGACCGGCAGCCAGGGATCGGACTGGGCCTGAATGTCCCTGTGGCGGCGGACGCGTTTGGCTTCCGACCGGTCGGTCCGGGGAAGGGCGATGTCGACGGTTCGGCCGGCTCGTGTGAACTTGATGACGCCGAAGCTTTTTCCGACGAGGTCGACTTTGCCCAGGGGCTCGAGCGCCCGGACGATGTCTTCCAGGGAGCGGCGGGTGACGAGGAGGTCGACTTCTTCCGACGGCTTCCGGCGGAGGATGTCACGGACGAATCCGCCGACGGCGTAGACGTTGGGCCCGAAGAGCCGGATGAAGAGACGCCGGTCGCGCAGGTCGAACTCAAGCTTGGCCATGGTTCCTCTAAAAAAATCCCGGACTATTATACCGGAAATCCCCTTTCCGCGGGTTTATGGTAAAATTCCCCGGGTCACCCATGGAAAAGATCGGCAAGTACCAAATCCTCGGCACGCTCGGCCAGGGCGGCATGGGCATCGTCTACAAAGCCCTGGACCCGGACATCCACCGCGAGGTGGCGATCAAGACGATCCGCAACGACCAGTTCGCCGAGGGGCGCGATGCAGAAAAGGTCCTTCGGCAGTTCATGGTCGAAGCCCGGGCCGCCGGCCGTCTCAGCCATCCCCACATCGCCACGATCTTCGAGGTCGGCCGGGACGAAGACCTGACCTTCATCGCCATGCAGTATATCCCCGGACGGAGCCTGCGAAAGAAGCTTGAGGAGGGGGAGCGCTTCGCTCCGGACGAGGCCGTCCGTCTCATCCTGCCGCTTCTCGGCGCCCTTGGGTACGCCCACCGCCAGGGCATCGTCCATCGCGACGTCAAACCCGACAACATCCTGATCGATGTCGAAGGCCGGCCCGTTCTGGTCGATTTCGGAATCGCCACGATCGAGTCGGCCAACATCACCAAGACCCGGATGACCTCGGCCACCCCGGCCTACATGTCGCCCGAATTGATCCTGGAGGGCGAGGTCGACCACCGGACCGACTTGTTCTCGCTGGGGATCATCCTGTTCGAGCTCATCGCCGGCCGTCGGCCCTTCAGCGGAGAAAACATCCCGTCGCTGCTCAACCGCATCGTCAACGAAGAGCCCGGCCGTTTCGACCCGAAGTCCTCCCGGCCGCCGGAAGGGCTGGAAGCCGTCATCCGGAAAGCCCTGGCCAAAACGCCGTCCCAACGGTTCGACTCGGCCGAGGACATGGCCGCCGCCCTGGAAGCGACGCTTCGGGAGGAGGAAGAGACCATCGTCGTCCGGACGAAACCCGAACTCCGGACAGCGGCGGTCCGCCGCCGCCCGGCCGGGAGGAAGGGCGGGCTCAAGAATAAGAAATTGGCCCTGACCGCCGCCGGGATGCTCGTCTGCCTCGGCGCGGGAGCCCTGCTTCTGAAATCCCTCCTCTTCCCGGCCGTGGAATATGAATCGCTCGTCGCCATCGCTCCGTTCGAATACACGACCGACGCGGTCCCGAACGGCCTGGTCGAATATGCCCTGGACCGGTCGCTGACGGCGGCCACAACGCTTCCCGTTCTTTCGGCCGGCGACCGCCAGGCCTGGGATCGGCAGTCGGGAGCGAGCGATGCGCCGAATCGCCGGCCCCGGGTCGAGATCAGGGGCTCGGTCGAGCCGACCGTGACCGGTTACGAGATCGAAGTCACGGTCTCGAGCCGCGGGAAGAAATCCGGGAGGACGTTCGCATGTAAAGGTCCGCTCGACCTCATCACGACCCAAATCGACGCGATCCTGGCGTTCTGCGCTTCCCGGTCGGACGGAGATGTCGGGGCGATTTCCGGCGGCCGCGTCTTTGCCGAAATTTGCACGGCCAACTGGGACGCTCTGACCCATTTTCTCCGCGGCCAGGCGGCCTGGGATAAGCTGATGGCCGACGAAGCCCAAGCCGAGCTGAAGACCGCCCTGGAAAATGACCCGGATTTCGGGCTGGCCCGGTTGAGACTGGCCGAGGTCAAGGTCTTTCGGGAGGAGCGGACGGAAGCCGAGGCCGAATGCCGGGCCGCCCTGGAAAAAGAGAGCCGCCTGATCGAATACGACGTCCTTCGGATCAAGGCCATGCTGGCGAGAATTGAGTCCAAGCCGGCCGAGGAACGATCCTATCTCATGCGCCTCATCGAAGCGTTCCCCTTGAAGAAGGATTACCTCTATGATTTCGCCGAATCCTATTTCCATGCCGGCGACGGGACGGAGGCCATCCCATACTACGAGCGGGCTTTGAATCTCGACCCTCAATACGCCCTGGCCCACAACCACATCGCATTTTGCCACGCCTGGACGGGGGACCATGAGCGGGCCGAGAAGCATTTCCTCGAATACGTCAACCTGGACAACACGGCCAACTCCTATGACAGCCTGGCAACCGGCTACATGTTCGCCGGGCGGTACGACAAGGCTCTCGAGGCTCTGGCCAAGGGAAAAAGCCTCGACCCGAGCCTGGATTACCTCTACGGCAATGAAGCCGTGATCCACCAGTTTGCCGGCGCGATCGGCCGGTCCGGGGAAAGCCTGAAAGCCCAACTCGGCGTGGGTACGCGGGACACGACGCGGCTGTCCGTCGGTTTTCGGACGGCCTATAATGCCTGGCTATACGGGGACGCGGCCTCGGCCGAAGCATCCCTACGGCCGCTCAGGGAGCATTACGCCGCCCCGGCTTTCGCCGCACGACTGGACGAAACGCCCAACCTGCCGTTCTGGTTGACGGGCGTCATCGCCGCGGCCCGGAAGGATCGCGTCCGCCTTCGGGAAATGACCGCCCGGCTGGAGGATAAAGTCGAAAAGAACGGCGTCAACGCCACCAATTACTTCCCGGTCTACAAACTCTTCCTCCACTTGAAAGCCCTCCAGGCGGTCCTGGCCGGCGATTCCGCCGGCTTGCTGGCGAGCGTCGAGGAGGCCGAGCGCTTCCGGAAAAAAATGGGATATTGGAGCTCGCCGTTCCACCTGCCATATTTTTTAACCGAAATGGCCGGTCTCCTTGAAACCGCCGGAGCTTCCGCAACCAAAGCGGCCGCTCTCCTGGACGAAGCCCTGGCCTATCATCCCGGTTATGCCCCGGCGTTGATCCGGCGGGCCCGGCTCTGGGCGGCCGAGGGCAAGGCGGAGGAAGCCGGGAAAGCCCTGGCGGCGGCCCGGACCGCCCTGGCCGCGGCTGATCCAGGCTTCATCCTCGTCCGGGAACTGGCCGAGGCGGAAAGCGGAATACTCCCATGAAGGCTTTTTTTGTCATCGAGCGGCCCGGCCGCGAGCGATCACGGGTCGAGTTGGGGAATACCACGTCGATCGGCCGGGCGACGGCCAACTCCATCTGCCTCAAAGAGGACGGAGCGGCTTCCCGCCAACACGCCCTGGTCCGCCGCCAGGGCGAGACGGAATACTCCCTCCTCGACCTGGGAAGCGCCAACGGGACTTATCTCAACGAGAAGCTCCTCCTCGTTCCGGCCATCCTGCGGCACGGTGACTGCGTCCGAGTGGGGGATACGATCCTTCGATTCGAGTTCCACGGAGATCCCGCCTCCAATCTTGCGGGCACCCAGACGGTCTACGAAAGGACGCAGATGGCCGTCCGGATGAGCCGAATGACCATCCTTGTCTGTGACATCCGGGACTTCACCCGGATCGGCGAGATTCTCGCGCCCGACGTCCTCTCGCGTTTCCTGGGGTCCTGGTTCCGGGACGCCTCGGAGGCGATTCTCTCCCGGGGCGGCGTGGTGGACAAGTTCATCGGCGACGCGGTCATGGCCTATTGGCCGGTCGTTCCGGCGACCCCGTCCGGGGCGGCCGAGAATGCCGTCGAGACGGCGGTCACCCTGCACCGTTTGGCCGAGCGCGTCGAGCTTCCCGGCTATTCCGATTTTTCTTTCAGGATCGGCATCGGGATCAACCAGGGCCTCGTCTCCTGCGGGAATATCGGGGTTCAGTCGGGCCGCGACCTGACGATCATGGGCGACGCCGTCACCCTGGCCTTTCGGCTTGAAAGCGTCTGCAAGGTCAAAAAAATTCCGATTGTCGTGGGAGCCGAAATCGCTTCCGTCCTCGGCGGGTCTCGGGCTTGGATCCCGCTGGGGGAGGTCCATCTCAAGGGGAAAACGACGAGCCCGGAGGCCTTCGGCCTGGAAGTGAAATTCCATGATTAAACGGCTCCCGGCGGCGGTGGTTTTGATTGTCCTGGCCGGCGGGATTGGAACCGCCGGTCAGAAAGCGGCCGACCCGGCCGTCCTCGTCAAGGACAAGCGGATCGTCGAGGCGACATCCCAGGGGCTGACTCTCGTGTTCCGGCTGATCCTCAGAAATCCGTCGAGCGCGGCGATCCGCCTCGTTCGGTATGACTATCGGGCGGTTGTGGACGAGACAGAATATCTCAACATCCAGGTTCCCCTCGAGTACCCGATTCTCGTCGAAGCCCGGGACGAGACGTTGATCTCGTTGCCGGTCCGGCTGAGCTACATCAACCTGTTCCCGGCGGTCCCGGGTTTGGCGGACAAGGACCTGGCCTTTTGCTACGTGGCCGGCGGGATGACGTTCCAGGACGAACGAAAAAGGGACAAGCGGATCATGATCGCTTTCTCGAGCGATTTTCCCGTTTACCGAGGCCTTGACTTCATTCCGATTCCGGTCGAAGTCCGCTCCTTGACGATCGGAGGAGCGGAGATCTCGACCGGTTTCGCGGTCGAAAACCGCAACGGCTTTTCCTTTACCCTGGATAGTCTGACGTACTCCCTGGAACTGGCCGGATATCGGGCCATTGCCGGCGAGACGGGGGCAGGAACGAAGGTCGAGGCGAAAGGACGGAAGGCCTTTTCCTTCCCCTTGATCCTGGATTTCTTTGAAACCGGGGCGGCGGTCGCCGACGGCTTGAACGCTTCGTCCCTGGAGGTCCGGGTGGCCGGGGAAGCGGAGTTCACGACTCCCTGGGGGCCCTGGAAAACGTCTTTCGACCGGAACTTGAAGGTCGGCGCTGTAAAAAAATGAGGAACGAAAGAGGACACTTGACCGGTTTTCGGCACATTCCGGGGCTTCCACTCCAGGAGAGCGCCCTGGCACGGAAATTGCATCCTTGGTTGTGACGTAACGGCCCGGCTTATTCCAGGCGAGGAGAAAGACGATGAAAAAAAGACTTGTTGCGGCGATGCTCGTATTCGGTTTGGCCGCCGGTGCGGCCTCGGCCGATATTCTGACCTTTAAAATGGGATACTTCGCTCCCCGCCTGACGGGCGATTTCTGGGATATCGAGTTCGAAAACATGACGTATAAAAAATCCAGCTTTCAGGACGCCTCCATCGGAAT
This sequence comes from Candidatus Aminicenantota bacterium, assembly GCA_016931595.1. Taxonomy (GTDB): domain Bacteria; phylum Acidobacteriota; class Aminicenantia; order Aminicenantales; family UBA4085; genus JAAZPG01. Next base: position 14,052 of record JAFGEN010000305.1, read on the forward strand.
TCATTATGAGCTCTTTCTCAGCCGCACCTTCAGTCTGACGATCGGGGCCGACATTTTCCGGAAAAACAAGGCGGCCCTGTACCAGGACGTTGTCGGGTACAGCCTCGCCGACGGCGACTACGCCTTCCCGGCCGACGAATTTCGCGGCCAGTTTGAGCTCAAGCATTCCATCACCCTGGCTTCGGCGCCCATCCAACTGTCCTTCAAGTGGGTCCCGCTCGGCCGGAGGGGAAACCTCATCCCTTACCTCGGGGGCGGGGTCCATGCGATGATTTGGAACATCCGGATGCAGGGCGACATGGTCGATTTCGGAGATGAATATATCTACGAGGACCCCTGGGGCACGGTGTTTGTTTACCCGATTTACAGCGTCTACGCCGAAGAGAGCGAGGGACTGGGACGCGTGTCCTTCGGCTGGCAGGCGTTCGGCGGATTAATGATTCCCTTCGGCACGCGGATGACGGCCGACGTCGGGGTCAAATATCTTTCCTGTCCGGTCGAATTCGCCAATGCCTTCCAGGGCTTCGAAGCGGGCGACGCGGGCGGGTTGATCGTTTTTGCGGGCATCAACTACTGGTTCTAACCCGTTTTCCTCGCCGGCGCGGCCGGCCTGACCTTTTTTTTGAAACTTCGGTCCTTTCCGGCATTATCCAAAAAATTTCCATGATTTCTATCCGGTGACGATTCAGACTGAAGAAAGAATGGTTCTGAAGGAAACGCGGGGCAGAAAAGAGTGGAAAAATCCCGGAAAAAAGAGGATAATCCCTTCGCGAGGAAAGGATCGAAATGCCCGCAGACGTCATCCGCATCAATTCGAAGGAATACGACTCCGGCCTGGTTCGAAAATTCCGCGGCCGAATCCTGGCCGGGGGGATTGTCATCTTCCCGACCGAGACCTTCTACGGATTGGGGTCCAACGCCTTCGACTCCGAAGGGGTCAAGGCCGTTTATGAGATGAAAGGCCGCGACCGGGGGAAACCTCTGCCCGTCGTCGCCGCCGATGTCGATGCGGCGATGTCCTGCGCCGACCGTCTTCCCCGAATTTTCTATGAGCTGGTGCGTCTTTTCTGGCCGGGACCCCTGACCCTTGTTGTTTATGCCCGGCCCGTTTTCCCGCCGGAGATGCTGGGGAAGGGGGGCACGGTTGCCATTCGAGTCCCGGGAATGCCATGGCTCCGGGATCTGTTGAAAGACCTCGGCGTCCCCCTTACGGCCACGAGCGCCAATCTCTCCGGGCAGGGGGAGTGCGCCGATTCATTTAAAATCGTCCGGGATTTCCAAGACCGGGATATAACGATTTTCGACGGCGGCCGGACGCCCGGCGGATTGACCAGCACGATCATCGATTTGACCGGACCGGCACCGAAAATCGTCCGAGAGGGCGCGATCCCGGCCGGCTGTCTTGCCCCTTATCTCGCCTGAAGCCTACCCTTCATTTGACCTTGGCCCCGGCCGGCACATCCGCTTCGAAAAAGGGGATGACCGCCTTTTCGCCGGAGACCGCCGCCAGGAGCATTCCCTGCGATTCCACGCCGCGGATGACCGCCGGCTGGAGGTTGGCAATGACGATGAACTTCTTCCCGAGAAGCTGTTCCGGACTATACGTCTCGGCCACGCCGGCGACGATCTGGCGCTGCTCGGTTCCAAGGTCGATTTTGAGTCGGAGGAGTTTTTTTGCTTTTTCCACCCTGGCCGCCTCGATGACGTGAGCGACGCGAAGATCCATCCGGGCGAATTCCTCGTAGGTCACGAGGGGTTTGACCGGCGGTTCGGCCGTCTCCGTTGTTCGAGAAGACCCGGTTGTCGCGGGGGGCTGTTCCGGAGATTTCTGCGTTTCTTCGTCCATGACAGGTTCCTTTGCGGGAATGGTTTCTTCGGCCAGGAAGGCCTGGAGGTCGACCCTGGGGAATAACGGCTCCGGAGCCCGGATTGCTTGCCCGAGGCCGGGGGAGTCAAAGGCCAGACCTTCGAACCGGATGTCCCGGACGGTTCCGGGCTCGCCCAGATATTCCCAAATTTTCTGGGCCGAACCGGGCATGACCGGGGCGACCAGGACGGCCGTCCCCCGAAGGGCGGCCGCCGCGGTGCGCAGGACCCGGGCCAGGCGGGGCCGAAGGGCCGGGTCTTTGTGGAGCTTCCACGGTGCATTGTCGGCCAGGTATTTATTGACGGCGGTGATGAAAGCCCAGATCTCTTCCAGGGATTTGTTCAAGGTATAGGATTCGTAATGAGCGACCGCCCGGTCCCGCGTTTCATCGAAGGCCTTGCGGATGTCGGCGTCGGCCGGCTCCTCGGGCCCGGGTTCCGGGATCGTCCCGTTGAAATAATTCCGGATCATGGTCAAGGACCGGCTGACGAGGTTCCCCAGGTCGTTGGCCAGGTCGGAGTTGAGCCGCCGGATGAACGCTTCATGGCTGAAATTGCCGTCCAGGCCGATGGGGACTTCCCGGAGGAGGAAGTAGCGAAGGGGGTCGGGCCCCATGGCCTTGAGCAGGACATAGGGGTCCAGGACGTTGCCCTTCGACTTGGACATCTTGGCCTCGTCCTTGAGCCACCAGCCGTGGCAGAAGACGCATTCGGGAAGCGGCAGCCCGGAGGCCAAGAGAAAGGCCGGCCAGAAGACCGCGTGAAAACGGAGAATATCCTTGGCGATCAATTGGACCGAGGCCGGCCAGAACTTTTCAAAATGGGCCGGGTCTCGGTCATAACCGGCGCCGGTGACGTAATTATGGAGGGCGTCGAACCAGACATAGATCGTGTGGGCCGGGTCGCCCGGCACGGGGATGCCCCATTTGACCGTCGTCCGGGTGATGCTCAGGTCCTTGAGTCCGCCCCGGACGAAGCTCGTGACTTCGTTCATCCGGCTCTGCGGCCGGACGAATTGCGGATGGCTCGCATAATGGTCGAGGAGCTTCTGCTGATAGGCGGAGAGCCGGAAGAAATAGGTTTCCTCGGAAACGACCTGGGCCTTGCGCCCGCAGTCCGGACAGATTTTCGTCCCGTCCTTTTCCAGGGGAACATCCTCGGTCAGGAAGCTTTCATCCGGGACGCAATACCAGCCCTTGTATTCGCCCTTGTAGATGTCGCCTTGATCAAGAAGCTTGAGGAAGAGCTTCTGGACGCCCTTCTCATGGAGCTCCATGGTCGTCCGGATGAAGAAGTCGGGCTCGCAGGCCAGGTCCCTGGCCAGGTCCATGAAGCGGACGACGACCCGGTCGGCCCAGGCCTGCGGCTCGAGGCCGTTCTCCGAGGCCGCCTTCTCGACTTTCTGGCCGTGCTCGTCTGTTCCGGTGAGGAAGAAGACGTCCCGCCCGTTCATTTTCATGAACCGGGACAGGGTATCGGCGATGATCGTCGTGTAGGCGTGTCCGATGTGGGGGACGCCGTTGACGTAATAGATCGGCGTGGTGACGTAAAACGGGGGTTTAGACTTCTTTTCCACGGGAATATCCTCCCCGAATCAGGGCGATGGCCTCCAACCGGGTAACCGACCGGGACCGGAACATCCCCCGGACGGCCGAAGTGACGGTGATCGACTTGGGCTTTTTGGCTCCGCGCATGGAGACGCACATGTGCTCAGCCTCGATGACGACGATCACCCCGAGCGGGTCGAGGTGCTCCATGATGATGTCGGCGACCTGCTTGGTCAGTCTTTCCTGGACCTGGAGGCGGCGGGAGAGCGTTTCGACGACCCGGACGATTTTGGACAGGCCGACGATCCGCCCGCCCTTGGGGATATAGGCGACGTGGGCCACCCCGGCGAAGGGAAGCATATGATGTTCGCACATCGAGTAGAGGGGGATGTCCTTGATCAAGACCATTTCGTCGTGCCGCTCCTCGTGGAGGCAGCGGAGATGGTCCTCGGGATTCTCATGAAGGCCGCCCAGGATCTCGGCGTACATCGCGGCGACCCGCCGGGGTGTTCCCCGGAGGTCGGGCCGATGGGGATCCTCGCCTATTCCCTCGAGGATCAGGCGGACGCCGCGCTCAATTTTTGCCAAGTCCATGCCTTTGGCTTTCGGCTTTGTTTTCATGATGCGTTCATCCCTTGTCCGGGTCCTCGAGCGCCGCGGCCGCCCGCCGGATCACATCCTTGAGCGGGAGTTTGCGGGCCTTGGCCAGGACCAGGCAATCCTCGAATTCCGGCTGTGCGTTGACCACCCGGCCTTCAAGGAGGGCCGTTTTGACCCGGACCCTACGTCCTTCCACTCGGACGGTCTCTGTCCGGCGTTCAAGAGCCCGGCGCTCGACCGGATAATACCGCAAGCCGATCGTCGGCGTCTCGGTGAAGACCGCGGCGATGAGCCGTTCGAGGCCCGAGGCCTCAACCAAAAGGGTCAGCTTGGTCGCCAACCGGTTCTTTTTCATGAAGATGGGCGCAAGGTATACGTCCAGGGCGCCCTTCTCCAGGGCCTGGTCCATAAAAGAGGCCAGGATCTGGGGGTTGGCGTCGTCGATTGTCGCTTCGAGGACGTAAACCCGTTTTTCGGGTGAAAACTCCCGGCGGTCGCCGTAGAAAACGCGGAGGACATTGGGAAGCGATTCGAGGTCGCGGCCGCCGGCCCCGGAACCGGTCTGGTCATAGGTCAACTCGGGAAAGCGGATGAATTCCGAGACCAGGGTCTTAACCAAGGCCGCCCCGGTGGGAGTAACCAGCTCGCAGGCGGCATGGGCCGAATAGACGGGGACGCCCTTGAGGATTTCGGCCACGGCCGGAGGCGGGACCGGAAGAATGCCGTGCGAGGTGCGAACCGAACCGGAACCGACGTTGAGCGGCGAACAGTAAAATTCGCCGATTCCCAGGCGGTCAGCCAGCCAGCAGGTCCCGAGGATGTCGACCAGGGCGTCATCGGCCCCGGCCTCGTGGAGGTGGACTCCATCGAACGTTTCGCCGTGGACTTTGGCCTCGGCTTCGAAAAGCGTTTTGAAGACTTCCAGTCCGCGTTCCTTGACCGGGGAGGGGAGGGCGGCTTTCTTGATCAGTGCGACGATGTCCTTGAACCGGCGGGCCTGGGAGCCGCGCCCCTGGATTTCAACATCGACCTTGAGGGCCCGGAGATGGGACCGTTCGACCTCCCGGACTTTGACCCGGACGGGGAGGCCGAGGCCGTTGACGGCCGTCCGGAAGGCGGCCGGGGAGACGCCGAGGTCGAGGAGAGCGCCGAGGCACATGTCTCCGCTCAACCCGGAGGAAGCGTCGAAATAGGCGAATTTCATGGTGTTGATCCTGCCGGACCGCCCGTCGGGGGCGGTCGGCGATTTGTAACGATAGCATAAATGCGAAGGCATGGGTAGCGCGGACTCCCTTGGAGGGGAACCCAAA
>JAFGEN010000306.1 GCA_016931595.1 Candidatus Aminicenantota bacterium
AGGACGGCCGGTTTGACACCCGGGGGTTTACCGCATATCATCCAAAGGTTGGATATAATGGAAGCAACATGAGAACTTCCCGGGACCTCCTGAACGGGAAAGGGTATTATTATGCCTTTCTGGCCGGGGCCAAGAAGATCCTGGAAAACCAGAAAGAACTCAACCGGATCAATGTGTTCCCCGTCCCGGACGCCGACACCGGAACCAACCTGGCTTCGACTCTCAGGGCGGTCATCGAGAGAGTCCGGCCCCAGCGGTCCTATGCGGCGACCTCGACGGCCATCGCCGCGGCCGCCCTGGAAGGCGCCCGGGGCAACTCGGGCGTGATCTTCGCCCAGTTTCTCTACGGCCTGGGAGTCGAATCCCGCAACTGCCCGGAGATCTCCCTCCCCCGCTTCGCCCCCGACCTACGCCAGGCGGTTCGCCATATGTACGCGGCAATCGCCGAACCGGTGGAAGGAACGATGATCACAGTCCTCCGCCGCTGGGCGGAATACCTGGAATCACGGAAGGAGGAGACCGAAAATCTCCGCCGGCTGCTCAGCGATTCCTGCGAACTTGCCCGGGAAGCCCTCCAGGAGACCCGCCACCGGCTCGAGGCGATGAAAAAAGCGGGCGTGGTCGACGCCGGGTCCAAGGGCGTTGTTTTGTTCCTCGAAGGGGCGATCGATTTCCTGATCAAGCCTTCCCACAAGAAGATCGTATCCCTGCGCTCGGCGGCCGTGGAATTGGAGGAAACAGAGTCGGTTTCGACCGACCCGGCCGTCCGCCGGTACTGCACCGAGGCCCTGATCCGCCCGCATCCGGGCGGAGAAGGCGGCGGATTGGACAAGGACGCGTTGAAATCCGCGGTCTTGGAATTCGGAGACTCCCTGGTGATCGCCGGTTCCCAAGACGCCCTCCGCCTCCATCTTCACACCAACAACCCGGCCGAGATGTTTTACCGGATTCGCAAATTCGGTGTCCTGGCCCAACAGAAAGCCGACGACATGAAGCGGCAGTACGAAGCGTCCCATGCCCGCCTCCACCCGGTCGCCCTGGTGACCGATTCCGCCTGCGACCTGCCCGCCGAGATCCTCGACCGTCACCAGGTCCACATGATTCCCCTCCACCTGAATTTCGGCGAGAGCGCCTTTCTGGATAAAGTCACGGTTTCTCCCGACCGTTTCTATACCATGCTGGACGAGGAGCGGGAATTTCCCAAGACCGCCCAGCCCAACGCCAAGACCTTCGAAGACCTCTACAGTCGGCTGGCCGCCCATTACGATTCGATTCTCTCGATCCATCTTTCGTCCAAGCTTTCCGGAACATATTCCAGCGCCGCCGCGGCCGCCGAACGAGTCATGAAGGCGACCGGAAAAACGATCACGGTCGTCGATTCCAAGACGCTTTCGGGCGCCCTTGGGCTGGTCGTTTTACGGACCGCCCGGCTGATCGAAGCGGGCGCGACGCAGGCCGAGGCGGCGGCCGAGGCCGAGCGGGTTCTGGGCCGGTCGAAAATCCTGGTCGGCGTCCGGACCTTGAAATACATGGTCCGCGGCGGCAGGGTCAGTCCCATGGCCGGGAAGATCGCGAATGTCCTGAACCTCAAACCGATCGTTTCCATGAAGGAGAACGGAGAGTCGACCATCTTCGACAAGGCCTTCAGCCAGAGGGGCAATCTTCGAAACACACTGAAGCATCTGAGGAAAGCGGCCGCGGTCAGCCGGGTCTGGGAGTACGGCGTCCTTCACGCCCACAATCCGGAGGATGCCGCGGCTTACGCCAGGGAGACGGAAGCGATCTTCGGGAAGAAACCGGCCTTCATTATGGATATTTCTCCCGTCATCGGCCTGAATGCCGGCGTCGGAGCGGTGGCCGTTTCCTACCTGTTGGAGGAATGATGCCCGCCTATCTCCTCGCTGCCGCGGCCGTGGTGTTCGTCTACATGGCGGCCTTCTATGTCCTGGCCCTGGCGATAAAAAACAACGGCATCGTCGACATCGCCTGGGGGCTGGGATTCGTCCTCCTGTCGGCGGTTCTCGTTTTCCGAAATCCGCCGGCCGACCAGCCGAAATGGCTGATGCTGTCCCTGGTCGCATTCTGGGGCTTTCGCCTGGCCGCCCACATTCTTTCAAGAAATTTCGGGAAGCCCGAAGATTTCCGTTATGCGAACATGAGAAAAAAATGGGGCAAGGCCGCCCCGGTCAAATCCTTTTTTTTCATTTTCATGTTCCAAGGCCTGTTGATGCTGATCGTCTCCTCCCCGATTCTGGTTGTCTTTCGATCCCCCGCCCGGCCCCTGAACGCCTTGGATTTCCTCGGAGCGCTGGTGTTTGCCGCGGGGCTTCTCTTTGAAGCCGTCGGGGACTATCAGCTGGCCGCCCATATCCGCAACCCGGCCAATAGGGGAAAGCTCATGACCCGCGGCCTTTGGTCGCTCACCCGTCATCCGAATTATTTCGGAGAGGCGGCGTTGTGGTGGGGGATCGGCCTGATCGCCCTCTCATCGGAGCTCGGCTTTGCGGGACTCCTCGGCCCGTTGGTCATCACCCTGCTTCTACGATACGTCTCGGGTGTGCCGCTCCTGGAGAAAAAATACGCCGGCCGGCCCGACTGGGAAGCCTACAAGAAGACGACGCCGATCTTCATCCC
>JAFGEN010000050.1 GCA_016931595.1 Candidatus Aminicenantota bacterium
CGGAGTGGAAAATCCGGATTCTCCGCCCTGCTCTCGGGAAATGAAATACCCGCCCCGATTCAGGCCGGCTGTGGAAAGGCCGAGAAAGGAGTATCCATGATCCGCTTAACCCCGAAGATATTCACCGACTTGGCGATCCTGATGATCGGGCTCGGCCTCTTGACGGGGATCATGTTTCCCTTGTTTCTGGTGGTTATGGGGGTTCCAAAAACAATCGCCTTCACCCCCTGGTTTTTTGCCGCATGCATGGCGGCCGGTTTTCTCGTCGGCGGCCTCAATATCCTCCTGTCCAAAAAAACGGTCGGCCGCAGATTGCGCCTGCTGGCCGAACGGATGCGGTATGTGGAATCGCATCTGCGCCGAATCAGCCGGGAGGGTCGGATGGAGGGATGCGCCCCTGAATCCTGCTCTATCGTCGTCGATTCCGAGGATGAGATCGGCGAGAGTTCGCGGGCCTTCAACTTCTTGATCGAAGCGCTTTCCTCGTCCTACAGGACCGATTCGGCTGTCCGCTCATTTACAGAGATGTTATCCAGTCAGCTCGACCTGGATACTCTCGCCAGCCAGGCTCTTCACCAATTGATGCGGCATCTGGACGCCAATGCCGGCGCCATCTTTGTTGAAACGGAGGGAGACCTTAAAGTCGCCGCTGCCTACGGGCTTCGCTCCGCGGCTTCGATTATTGAAAACGACCACGTCCGAGAGGCCTTGCTGACCTTGAAAAGAATTCAGGTGTCGATCCCCGAGGGTGTTCTCTGTGAAGCGATCCTCACGGAATTTCGTCCCCGGGAAGTCATTGTTGAGCCCGTCTCCTACAAGGGCATTCCCCTCGGCGTCATTGTCCTCGCCGGGGCGAGAGAATTTCGTCTCGATGCCCTCGATCATCTTGATCTCTTCAGTCAGGGTATGGCCTTGGCCTTCAATAATGCCCTGACCCACGACCGGCTGCAGCGGCTGGCGGCGATTGACCCGCTGACCGGCATCTATAATCGACGGTTCGGCTTGGCCCGGCTTCATGAAGAGTTTAGCCGCGCGGTCCGCGGTGAATTGCCGATCGGCGTCATCATGTTCGACATCGACCATTTCAAGAAAGTCAATGATACCTATGGCCATATCTTCGGAGACAAGGTGCTCCTCAGGGTGGCGAAAGCTGCGCGTTCCGTCATGCGGGAAGGGGATATCCTCCTGCGCTACGGCGGAGAGGAATTTTTGGCGATCTTGCCGGCTGCGTCCCGGAATGATGCCGTTCAGGTCGGAGAAAGGCTGCGGCGCATAGTCGAAGAGACCACGATTTCGAATAAAGACCAGCTGATCCATGTGACCATCAGCATCGGCGTCACCGCTTATCCCGAGACGGATGTAGAGAACGAAACCGATCTTATCAAGCAGGCGGACCAAGCCCTCTATTCGGCCAAAGAGTCGGGCCGCAACAGAGTCATCGCGGTATAAAATCCCTTGGCTTATGACCGTCGAAAGGCTTTGATCTTGGCCTCAACGTCGGCCCGGAACCGGTCGATATGGCCCAGGACGTAGGCGGCGATATCGCGCCCCGGGTCGGTCACCAGCGGCGTCAGGTCCATGGCGAAGGACAGTTCTTCGGCCTCGTCCGTTCCGTGGGACTTGAAGTAGCTGGCGTTGGCCCGCCGCCGTCCGACCGTGGCCAGGTCGTATCGCTTCCCCCCCGCGATCTGGGATTCGAAGATATTGACCAGGTCGACAGCCAGTTCCGTCCGCCCGCCGACATCCAGCGGGACTTTGTCCGCGTCGTCGAGCCAATCCAGAGCCCGCCAGACTTCGCATCCCAAAACCCGACGCGGCCGGCGCTCCGGCGGCAGGCGCCGGACCGCGTCCAAAACGGCCAGGGACACGGCCACGTGCGTTTCGTGTTTATCGGCCGGATTATGAGTGTAGACGACCTCGGGCCGGCACAAGCCGAAAATCCGGTCGAGGTCCTGGGGAAGCGAAGGATTCCGGGAATCCTTGACCGCGCCGCTGGGATGGCCGAGCTGGGCCAGAATGCCGTACTCCCCGACGATCGCGGCTTGTTCCTGTTCTTTTCTCCGGAGGGCGGCCATTTCCTCGTCCGGGCAGCGGGCGTAGGCGCCGGCGCGCGGGCTGCCGCTCCCCGAGGTGCAAATCACCGCGCCGAACCAGCGGTCGGGGTTGCCGTAACCGGCGGCGATGCCGTGAAAGGCCATGATCTCCAGGTCGTCCTGGTGGGCGCCGATCCCGAGGTGGCTGACCCGCCGGAAGGCGGTTTCGGCCGGCGTCCCATCCGGGACGAAGATGGAGGCGGCGGGATTCGAGAACTTCATCCTATTTCAGCTTGAAAGAGTCGAGAAAATGCCGGGCCGCGGCCTCATCCTCGTGCCCTTTCTCGCAGATCGCATAGAGCTGGTAGAGGCTGCTTCCGGATAAAAAGACCCGGCTGAGGACCGAGACGCTCATTCCCTGGGATATTCCCGACAGCTTCATCTCCAGCCCGGCTTTCCCATCCAGGGTCATTTGCCGTTCGGCGTTGACCGTTCCCTGGAATTGGCCGATCACGCCTTCCCGCGTGCCCTGGAGAAGCCCCATCGGGTTCCGCCCGGCGATCAGCGCTTCGGGCATCAGGCTGACGACGATGATATTGATGCGGCGGAAATCGGGCTGGGCGGTGAACCGAAGGAACCGAATGTCGCCGGCGTCCGTCGGCGTCGTTTCGGTGTTCTGATTAAAAACCGTCGGGGTTAAAACCGAAAATCGGCCCTCGTCCGAGGAATAAGGAATCCAGCCGGAAAAATCCGAGGCTTTGTCCGCCGGTCCGCCGGCCGGGACGGCGGAAGACGTCGATTGCGGGCTGGGCTCTTCTCCCTTCCCGCAACCAAAACCCGTCCAGCCGGCCGCCGCCAGGAGGCAGGCGATCCCTAAAACCCGGCGCAGCCGCGGCGTTCTCAACCTCATCATATCTCCTAAAAGACGAACCCAAGGCCGGCGGTCAGGGTCACCGTATCCGTCCGGAGAAGCCGGCCGAATTCGGGCCCCAGGTATTCGACTCGAAGGTTGTTGATGTCCCGGCCTTTTCCCCCGCCGAACGCGTAAAGGAATCCGATCCAGCGGTACATCAAGCCGGCATTGAAAAGAATCGACGGCCCGACCTCGATCATCAACCCCGCTCCGGCGTTGAGCCCCGCCCCGAAATAAGCGGCATTGGAAATCGCACCTTCGTAGGAAGCCCCGTTTTCCACCCGGATGAAGGGAATCGAGATTCCGCCCTGAAAGTAGGGGTGAATGAAGAATTTCTTGAAGAAAAACGACCGTCCGTTGATCTCCAGAGCCTGGAACGTCACGGTCCGGCTTCCATCCTCGAACATCGCGGTCTGGGTGGAGTGGAGAAATGAGACATCCCAGGTCCCGCCCCGGTTTTTCCCGCCGATTCCGACGGCCAGGGCCGTGTCCCTGTCCAGCCGTGGGATGGAGAAGGCTTTTTCGAAGTGCCAGAGCGTCCGGTTGACGGTCAGGTCTCTCTGGAATTCGAGGGCCTGGCCGGAAAACAGGATGAACATTCCGTTCCGGCCCGGGCCGGCGAAAAGAGCGGGGCAAAGGAACACGGCCGAAAGAGCCGCGGCTGTGACGAACGGGCGGCGGCGAATCACGCCGCAACTTTAGTCCGGCGCGGGCGCAAAGTCAACTTGGGGTATAATACCCTCCGCGAGGAGCGTGCCCATGCAGAATTATTCGACCGATATTCTCATCATCGGGTCCGGTCCGGCTGGTTTGAGCGCGGCGATCTATGCCGCCCGGTCCGGGAAAAAGACCCTGGTTCTCGAGGGCGCCCGGGCGGCCTCCCGCCTCTCCCTCGGCTATGAGCTGGAAAATTATCCCGGATTCATTTCGATCAACAGCAATGATCTTTTGGCCCGGTTCCGGGACCAGGCACGCAATTTCGGGGCCGAATTCGTTAAGGGCGACACGCTCGCCCTTTCTCTGACGATGTCGCATAAGTATGTTTCAACGACGGATTCATTCATCGAGGCCCGGGCTGTGGTCCTGGCCACGGGCAAGCCGTTCGCCAAGAACCGCCAGATCCCCGGCGAGGAGCGCCTGCTCGGCTACGGCGTGAGCTATTGCGCCGTCTGCGACGGCCCTCTCTACAAAGGAAGGGATGTGGCGGCTTACGGCCACACGCCCGAGGCTGTCGAGGACGTCTGGATCCTCCATCAAACCGGTGTCCGGGTTCACTGGATCCCGGGTAAGCCCAAGGATCCCGCAGCCCTGGAAAAGGACTTAACCAAGGCGGAAAAGTTCGGGATCCCGGTGTATGGCGACGCCGAGATCAAGGAGATCGCCGGAGACAAGAATGTGGAGCGGGTCGTCCTGAATACGTCGGCCGGCGAGCAATCCCTGGATGCCGCCGCCTGTTTCATCTTCCGGGAAGTTCCGACCGGCCCGCTGTTCGAGAAATCCGGACTGGTGATGGACCACAAGCAGTGTCTCGCGATCGACCGCTTCCAGCGGACAAACCTCGAGGGCGTCTTCGCCGCCGGCGACGTGACCTGCGGAGGGCTCCAGGTCGTCTCGGCCGCGGGCGAAGGCTGCGTGGCCGCCCTCCAGGCCCTGGCTTACCTGCGAAAATAGCCTCCCGGCGCTTTCACCTTTCCGAGTCGGCCCCCCGATGGGCGATTGACTTCCGTTGCGACGCTCCTTATCCTATCCCTGTAGGTCCCGCCCGCGATTCAGGGAGTCGTGATGATGACCACAAAGAGCCGAGCCGCTTTCGTTCTCATTGTCTTAATCCTGGCCGTGCCGCCTCTCCTTCGACCGTGTTCATCTCTGGTTTTTTTCAATAAGGGCTTTCCCATTTTTGCGACCAATTATGACAATTCCTTCGAGCCCGGCCAATTATTCATCAACCGAAGGGGCCTTCGAAAAACCGGCTGGGAAGCCGGGACGACCGGTCAAATCGCTTCCTGGACGTCCCGCTACGGCAGCGTGACCATCGCCTGCGCCGGCTACCAGCTGGCTTGGGGCGGGATGAACGAGGCCGGCCTCTGCTTCAGCACGATGTCCTTGAGCGCCACCCGGGTGCCGCCGTCCGACGAGCGGCCCCACCTGGCCGGCGCGTTCTGGTGGCAATACATCCTCGACACCTGCGCCACGATCGAGGACCTCCGAACGGCCGCGGAAAAGGTCCGCATCTCGGACACGGAAGACCACTACCTGGTCTGCGACCGGACGGGAGCCTGCGCCGTGGTCGAATGCCTCGAAGGCCGGATGATTATCCGGACCGGCCCCGACCTTCCCGTCCGGGCCCTGGCCAACGCGACCTACGGAGAGTCTCTTGCTTTCTGGAGGAGCAAACCGGACGGACCGGTCGACTCGTATTCCTCCGTCCATCGTTTTTACCGACTGGCCTCCGGACTGTCGAAATTCACCGAACGCGGCGCCGAAAAAGCCGTCGAATACGCCTTCGGGCTTCTGGCCGGCGTGGCCGCCAAAAACACCCGCTGGAGCTTCGTTTGCGATACGGGGAACCGGGTGTTTTACCTCAGGTCGTCCCGGAATCAGCGACTCCGTCGGATCGACCTGTCCAAGGTTGATTTCGCCTGCGGCGGCGGGGGAGGAGTGATGCTCGATGCCCATGCCCCGCTTTCAGGCGACATCACCGGAGCTTTTCAGCCCTATTCCCATGACGAGGTCCTCGCTCAGCTGGTCAAGGCCCTGGCTCATTTCCGGCCGGGGCTTCCCAAGGAAGTGGTCAACCAGGCGCTCGGGCTTTTTGAAAGCTTCTCCTGCGACCCCTCCATACGCTCGTGTCCCGTCTCATAAATTCTTTGCATGATATTCGAGAAGAGGGGGGAGGGTTGTCAAGCGTTATGGGGAATCTTTCTTGATATATCCGAGACACGACACGAGCGGTCGCATTCGACAAGCATCTTAATAGGAGGAGGGGAGATGAAGAGATGCGGAACGCTTTTCGGGCTGGCGATCGGCCTGCTGGCGATGTGGGCCCGCCCCGCCCCGGCCTGCACGATGATCATGGCCGCGAAAAACGGGGTCGTCCTGGCCGGAAACAACGAGGATTGGCGCAATCCGAAGACGCGATACACCATCGTTCCGGCTGAATCGGGCCGCTTCGGCTGCATCCACTTCGGTTTCGACGACGGCTCTCCCCAGGGAGGAATGAACGATCGCGGCTTGTTCATCGACGGCAACGCCGTGGCCCCGACCGGGTGGAAGGCCGACCGGAGCAAGGCCTCGCTCTCCCGGAATCCGATGCTGGAGATCCTTCAAACGTGCGCCACGGTCGGCGACGTCAGGGCCTTCTTTGAGAAACACAATGTCTTCGCTCTGTCCCGGGCCCGTTTTCCCGTGGCCGACCGGGACGGCCGTTCGATGGTCGTGGAATACGCCCAGGGCCAAATCCGCTTCGTGACCGAACCCGAATGGTTCCAGGTCTCGACCAATTTCCTGCGCACGGATCATCCCGGAACCGAGGTCCCCTGCAACCGTTTCCGGACGGCCATGAAGATACTGGCCGCTTCCGACAGGCTCGACCTTTCCCTGATCCGCGCGGCGCTTTCGGCCGTCCATCAGGAAGGGGATTACCCGACCCAGTACTCGAACATCTACGACCTCAAGGCGGGCTTGGTCCATGTCTATCTGTTCCATAATTTCGAGGAGGGCGTAACCCTGGACCTGGCCGAGCAATTGAAGAAGGGCGCCCGGTCGGTCGAGCTGGCCTCGCTTTTCAAAGTCATTCCCCACGCGGCCATCGCCTTCATCGACCAGCAAACGCAGCCCAGCTACCCGGTTCTGTTGGAAACATATGAAGCCGAGGGGGCCGAAGCGGCCGTGGCTCGTTACGAGAATATGCGGCGCCAGGTCCGGTGGGTCTCGCGTTATGATATCGGGGAGAACCAGGTTCTCCGAATGACCGTTTTCCTGATGGACAAGGGGGAACCCCGCGCCGCCCTATCCATGAGCCGGGCCTTGGCCGCAAGCTTTCCCGATTCATGGAGGGCCCATGAGGCCGTCGGCCGGGCTCATCTCGCCCTTGGGCAGGCCGCCGAGGCGATCGCTGCCTATCGGCGCGTCCTGGAAATCAACCCTGGAAATGCCTCCGCCAAGGCCGCCTTGAAGGACCTCGAAAAAAAGAAATGACCGCCGGGCGTTGGGCGAACGTCTACTCGTAACGAATGGACTTGACCGGGTCGGCCGCCGCCGTCCGGTACGCTTGGGCGACGACGGTGGTCATGGCCAGGGCCAAGGCCGCCGCCCCCGAAAGGATCATGACGGCCGGTCCGATGGATGTCCGGTAGGCGAAGTTCCGCAGCCAGTTCAACATGATCAGATAGGCGGCGGGCCAGGCGATCAGGTTGGCCAAGAGGACCAGCCCCGCCGATTCACGGCCCAAAAGCCAGAGGATTCCGGATATGTTTGCCCCCAGGACCTTGCGGATGCCGATTTCCTTCTTTCTCTGCTCGGCCGCGTAGGCGGTCATCCCCAGCAATCCGAGGCAGGCGATCAAGACGGTCAGGATGGAAAATCCCTTGAGGATCCGGCCCAGCCGCATGTCGTTGCCGTACAAATTATTGAGATTATCGTCCAGGAAAAACGATTCCGGGGGGAACTGGGGCTGGAGCGTTTTCATCTTTCGCTCGATATCGGCGGTGGTCTTCAGGATGTCCGTTCCGCGGAGCTTTAAAAACAGGAACTGCACAGCCGCCGGCCGGAGGCGCATGACGACAGGCTCGACTTCCTGTCGCAGGGACCGGACATGAAAATCCTCGACCACGCCGATGACCCGGCACGTCGCCGTTGCCTCCGGTTCGTCTCTCTGGGTGCAGGTGATCGTCTTGCCCACGGCCTCCGTCCAGCCGAATCGGGCCGCCGCGGTTTGGTTGACGATGCAGGCGGTTTCGACGTCCGTGGCGATCTCTTTCGAGAAGGCCCGGCCCGCCGCGATTTTCATCCCCAGGGCCTGGATGAAATCGTGGTCGACGAACAGCGTCCGGACAAGGACGGTGTTGCCGTCGAAGCCTTCCGGGACGTATGGTACGACGCCCGCCTGCATACCCAGCGGCATGGACGCTGCCGCGGCCTCGGCGACGTTCGGATCCTCGAGAAGCCGGTGCTTGAGGCCCTCGAAGTCGCGGATGACGTCGGGGCTTCTCAGGCGGACGGCCAGAACCTGATCCTTATCGAAGCCGAGGTTTTTCGTCCGAAGATAACGCATTTGATCGGAAACGACTCCGGCCGAGACGATCAGGATGATGGCCGTGGCGTACTGGAACACGATCAACCCCTTACGCAAACCGGCTGCCCCCTTGGCCCGCAAACCCTTGCCGCGGAGGGCCTGGACCGGGACGAAGGAGGAAAGGACGATGGAGGGATAACTTCCGGCAAGAAGCCCCACGGCGACGGCCAAGACTCCGAAGAGGGGCAGGTGCCGGCCCGGCTCGAACCCCAGGGCGACGCCGGACACGTTCCTGAACCAGGGCATGGCCGAGAGGGCCAGTCCGAGCCCTATCCCA
The DNA here is from genome assembly GCA_016931595.1 of Candidatus Aminicenantota bacterium. Taxonomy (GTDB): domain Bacteria; phylum Acidobacteriota; class Aminicenantia; order Aminicenantales; family UBA4085; genus JAAZPG01. The sequence continues at coordinate 8,517 of JAFGEN010000050.1, forward strand.
AAAGAGGCCAGGGTCGAGAGAAAGGACTCGGAAAGAAATTGCCGGAAGAGTCCGTCTCTTCGGGCCCCCAGGACCTTCCGGATCCCGACTTCCTGGGCCCGGCGGCCGGCCCGGGCCGTAGCCAGGTTGATGAAGTTGACGCAAGCGACCAGGAGGATCAAAAGAGCGGCGGCTGAAAGAATCCGGATATGGGCGATGCCGACGATGGGGGCGAATTCCGCCTCGCGGTCCGAGCGGGTATGAATGGAAACCGCCGGCTGGAGACGGTATTGAAACAGATCCTTGCCGCGGGGACCGACGTATTTCGCGGCCAAGTCCTGGATGCGGGTCTCGAACTCCGCCGCCTCGACTCCGGGGGCCAGTTCGACATAGGTATAAATTCCCAGGGCCGTCCAGACCGGGTGATTGAAAAACGGCGCGTTTCCGGGATTGGCCAGGAAATCCGCCCTGAGATGAGACCCGCCCCGGGGTTTTTCAAAAAGCCCCGTCACCAGGAAATCCTCCTCGTTGTCGACGTTGATCGTTTTCCCGACCGGGTCCTCGTTGCCGAAATATTTTTCGGCCATCTCCCGGGTCATCAGCAGCGAATGCGGATTTTTGAGAGCTTGGGCGGCGGGAGCTCCAACCACCCGATAGGGGAAGACCTCGAGGAACGCCTCGTCGACGTAGATGAACGTGGTTTCGAAAACGGAAACATCCCCCCGCCGCAACAAAACCTGTCCGGGAGGCAGAAGGCGCGTCGCGCCCTGGACTTCGGGATATTCGGTTTTCAAACCCGCGGCCAGACCCGAGGTGCTCAGGGCATAGAATTTGTTCTGCCCGGAGGGAAGCCGGACGTCGGTGGTGACGCGGTAAACCCGGTCGGCGTTTTGAAAGGCTCGGTCGAAGCCGAGCTGGGTTTCCACCCAGAGAAAAATCAGGATGAAGCCGGCCGCGCCGAAGGCCAGGCCGATGATGTTCAAGCCCGAATAGACCGGGTTCCTTCGGAATTGGCGTATGGCCGTCCAGAAGTGATTTTTCAGCATGAGCAGGCCTCCCGACCCGGTCCCTAGGAATACGCCGGCCGTTCCGGGTTTGTTTACTCCGCGTCCCTCATTCAAAGGCGGGTGGGAGTTCAAGGCGCGGGAAATCGAACGGTGAAGCGGGAACCCTCCCCCTCTCGGCTTTCGATGTCGACCGAAGCCCCGTGGATGTCGGCCACACGCTTGACGATCGATAGACCAAGGCCCGCTCCCCCCGTCTCTTTGGACCGGGAGGCGTCGACGACCGTAAACCGGTCGAAAACTCCGGGGATGGCCCGGGCGGGGATTCCGATCCCGGTGTCGGCGACCGTGATCCGGCCGGCCCCCGATTCTTCGCGCTCCACGGTCGCTTCGATGCTTCCCCCGGAGGGCGTGTAGCGGATCGCATTTTCGACCAAGTTGGCCGCCAGGCGCTCGAGGAGTTCGGCCCGGCCGTGGACCGCAACGCTTTCGACAATCTTGCAGGCCAGGCGTAGACCCTTGGCCCGGGCCGGGCCGGACGCCCGGTCGACGACGGACGAGATGATGTCCTCGAGCCGGACCTCGTCTTCGCCCGCAGTCCCATCGACCGTATCCAGGCGGGAGAGAAAGAGCAGGTCGCCGATGATTTTTTCCAGCCGGCCGGTTTCCTCGAGGGCGCTTCGGAGGGCGTCGACGTATTCGGCCGGCGTCCGTTCCTTCCTCAAGAGCACTTCGATTTCGCTCCGGATCGCGGTCAAAGGCGTGCGGAGCTCGTGGGAGACGTCCCCGGAGAACCGGACGATGTCATTGACCGAAGTTTCCAGCCGGGCGATCATCCCGTTGAACGTGTCCACGAGCTCGCCGATCTCGTCCTTTTGGCGGCGGCTCGGCAGCCTCAGGGAAAGGTCGTCGGCCGAAATCTTCCTGGCGGCCCGGACGACGTCCCGGACCGGCCCCAGGGCCTTGCGGATGATGAAGCTTCCTCCGGCCAGAGCCAGGGCCAGGATCACGCCTCCCGAGACGAGCAGCAGAAATCCCAGGCTTCTGAGCTCATCCCGCCAGGCGCCCAGGGAGACGCCGTATTGCAGCGCCTCGTCGCGAGAGACCGGCATCATGACAACCCGGATAGGGGACGCCTCCAGAAGGGGATCCCGAACCGTCAGGAATGCGGGGATGCCGCCCATTGATCGGAATCCCCGATCGTAGGCCTCTTTCTGGAATTCGAACGCCCCGTCCGGAACGTTGGCCGACCGGATGGATGAAGCCGGCCGGCGCGTCCCGCTCCGGGAGTCGACAAAAGAGAGGCGTTCCAGCCGGATATACGGAGGAAGGCTTTCCTCTCCGGTTTGGGCGATGGCCTGCTCCCAGGACAAGCCCTCGGTATGTTCCCATTTCGAAGCCAAGGCCCGGGCCTGCTCCCTGAGGTTCCGGTCGAATTCCGCAATGCGTTTTTCTTTGAGAACCTGGAACAGGAAGGTTCCGGACGCGCCGACGATCAAGCCCAGCAGGACCAGGTACCAGACGGTCAGCTTGAACCGGAGCGAGCTAATGTTCATCGGGTTCTCCGATCGTGAAGCCGTGTCCGCGGACGGTCCGAATGAGCTTCCGTCCCGCCCCTCGGTCGATCTTGTCCCTGAGGCGGTTGAGAAAAACATTGACGATGTTCCCGCTCCCCTCGTAGTTCATGTCCCAGACGTGTTCGAGGATCATCGTCGACGAAACGACCCGGTCCTTGTTCCGGACGAGGTATTCCAGAAGGGCGTATTCCTTACCGGTCAGGTCGATCCGCCGGCCGGCCCGCTTGACCACTCTCCGGACCGGGTCGATTTCCAGGTCGGCCACGGCCAGTGAGCCGATCCG
>JAFGEN010000307.1 GCA_016931595.1 Candidatus Aminicenantota bacterium
AAGTTGTCTTGCTGCACGGCCCTGACAACGTTCATTTTCAGGTCTTTCGAGCGCCCGGCCAGACGCTCGGTCATCGCCCTGAAGTCTTCGATTCCGTGAATATCCTGGATGGAATCCCGGAAATGGACCCGGTCGTCATAATAAGGCAGGATATGAGACCAGTCGGGTTTCCCTTCCGTGTTGTATGTTTTCGACCACAATTCCTTGATGGTTTCGACATCCAGCCCGGTTTTCCCGGATTCACCTGCCGGTTTCATCGTGTCGTTCATGGGGTCATCTCTTGACCGGGTCGAGCTGCTTCAGCGCGGCCTCGGCGGCTCTCCGGACCATGTGCCGGTATGAGGGAACGGCCGAGGCCTCCTTCAGAAACGGGACGGCCGACGAATCGCCCGTTTTGCCGACGGCCGTCAAAGCCTCGGTCTGGACCCGGTAGCTCGGATCCTTCAGGAAGAGATCCTTGTAGAATTCTAGAAGGGCCCGGTCCTTGAGGTCTCCCAGGGCGGCGATCGCCGCCGCCCGGACCCGCGAATCGGCGTCACGGCAGGTTTTTTTGTACAGGGCCGGAGCGTTTTTTAATCCAAGCTTGGCCGCCGATTCGAGCGAGCTCTTGCGGACCGCCCAGAACGGGTCTGTTTGGAGGCTCGAAACAAGCGCCGCCGCCGCCCGGGGATCGTCCTTGAAGGCGGCCAGCGCCGCGGCCGCGTCCATCCGTCCGATGACGTCGTCGTGCCCGAGCTGGTAGACGAGCTCGTCAATCTCCTTCGGGAACGAGATTTCCTTGAGCAGGACGTTGTCCGGGTCGAAACGGACGAGAAGCGGCTTCTCTTCGAGAGGAAATTCGAACAGCTCCTCGCGCTCGTCGACCCAGACCTCGCGGACGTCCGTTTTCCCGGGGGTGACGAGCTTAACGGACAGGGGGATCCGGAAAACAGGGACGCCCCGGGCGAAGTCCTGGACCTGGGCGACGCGAAGCCGGACGGTCTTAGCGGCCGCGTTCCATTCGCTCTTGACCGCAAAAACCGGATGCCCCGGCTTGAAGAGCCACTGGTCGAAGAACCAGTCGAGGTTGCGGCCGGTGACGGTCTTGACCGACCGGATGAAGTCGGCCGTATCGACCGCGTCGAAGGCGTAGCGGTGGAGAAAATGGCTGAGGACTTTAAAAAAGACCCCGTCGCCGAGAAGCGAGCGGAGCATGTGCAGAACGCGGGCTCCCTTGGGATAGGTGTGGGCGTCGAACATGTCCCCTGGCGCGTCGTAGCGGTCGGAAACGATCGGCCGGATGTAGCGCGTCCGGGCTTCTCGCAGATACGACTCGAGCTTCTCCCGAAGGTTGACCGCGCCCTCGTCATCGCCTTTCTCGAAGCGATGATAGAGATAATCCGAATAGGTCCCGAAGCTTTCGTTGAGCCAGGTGTGGGCCCAGCTTCGAAGGGTGATGAGGTCGCCCCACCATTGATGGGCCAGCTCGTGGGAGACGATGCCGATGGCCGGGAAATCCGGCTCGCCCTTTTCGTCGACCATGATCCGGTGGGTCATGGCCGTGGCCGAGGTGCTTTCGGCTCCGCCCCCGGAGGGGACCGAAACCTGGTCGTATTTCTGCCAGGGATATTCGTAATCGAAGATCGTGTTGAAGAATTCGATCATCCGCGGGGTTTTGCCGTAGGTCGGCCCGGCCTTGGCCTCGTCCTGCGGGTAGACCCAATAATTGACCGGCAGGGTTCCGTACGAATCGCGCACGACGACGTAGGGCGCCGCCGCCATGAAAATGAGATAGGTCGAATGCGGCAGGTCCTGGGACCAGTGATAGGTCACCGTCCCCGCTTTCGGATCTTCGGTCACCCCGACCAGGCGGCCGTTGGCGGCTACCTTCAATCCCTTCTCGACCGTGGCGACGATCTCGTTGGTGACCTTGTCGTTCGGGTAGTCGTAGCAGGGAAACCAGTGGTGAACGTTTTCCGGAAAGGAGTCCGAGAACACGATCCGGGGATTGTCCTCGGTCTCGGCAACGAACTTGAGGCCGATCTTCGGGTTCCGGCCGCGATACGTGCAGGTGAATGTGAATTCCTCGCCGAATTTCTGGGGACGCGGCAGCCGGATCGTAAGCTCTTTTGCCGTCTGCTCGAAGGCGAGCGGCTCGCCGTACGCATCGAAGACGGACGTGACCGTGAACTCCTCGGCATCGAGGACGCAGGTTGCAAGACCCTCCCGGAGGGAGGCGGCGGTCACGGTCGTCGCGCCCTCAAATGTCTTGCCCTCGAGGTCGAGGCTGATCTTGATCAGGTAATGGCGGGCGTCGTAGGTCCGGGTTCGTTCGGCCTGGAGGGCCTTCTTGGACCAGTCCAGGCCCTGGGAGAACGCAGACAGGGACAGGCCGGCGGCCAGGAGGACGGCAAGCGGCGCTTTTTTCACGGTCTCACCTCCCGGCCTTTTTCAGACGAAGACCGTCGTAAAGCTGAAGAAGCCCGTCGCCCTTTTTCAGGGCTTCGATCTCCGCGACTGTCCGGGGGACGCCGAGGGACAGGGCTTCGGCGCCCGTGTCCGTGACGGCGACCGTGTCCTCGATCCGGATGCCGATCTCCTCCTCGAGCCGGAAGAGCTGGATGTCGCAGGCGAAGACGAAGCCGGGCACGAGAACCTCGTCGGGGCCGGCGAACGTCCCCATGACGTCGTGGGTGGCCATTCCGATCATGTGGTTGTAGCCGCCGTAGCGGATGATCCCGCGGAAATCCTCGAGATAGCGCTCCCATCCCCTGGCCTTGAGCATCGCCTCGACCGCGGCCCCCACCTGTTTGAACGTGACGCCGGGCTTGTAGTTGGCCAGGCAGGTTTGGTGGACCGCCAGAGCCGTTTCGTAGAGCTCCTTCTGGCGCGGGCTGAACCGGCCGGAGGCGGGGAACGTCGTCGAGATGTCGACATTGTAACCATGTATGTCGGGGCCGGCGTCGAGGATGATGAAGTCCCCGTCCTTCAAGGTCCGGTCATAGGCGTGATAATGGCCCCAGGCATGATTCTTCCCCGACATTAAAATGGGCGCATAGGCCATGTCCGACGCTCCCTTTGCCCGGCAGACGAACTCGAAGACGGCCTCGAGGGCTTTCTCCGTGATCCCGGGACGGGTCGATTGGATCAGGGCGTTATGGGCCTCGACCCCGATTTTGGCCGCTTGCCGAAGGACTTCCAATTCGGCCGGGGATTTGACCTTGCGCAGGTCCCAGACGAACGGCGAGCAGTCGCGGACTTCGACCTGGGGGAATTTCTCGCGGAGGTTTCTGACGAACTGGAGCTCGCGTGTCAGACGGCCGTCCCAGGGATTCAGGGTCATCGTCCTCTGCAGGGCGTTGAATTTCTCGTTGGAATTTTCCGGGCCGAGCTCTTCGGGCTTGAACATGGTGTAGAAAACCCGGACCCGGTGGCTCAGGCCGGCCAGCGTCGGCCCGAACTGCTCGGCGGGAAGGACGCGTTCAATCCCTGTCGCGCCCTTCGGATCGCGGACGAGTCCCAAGGGAAGGCCCTCTCCCTCGGCCTGTTTCTCGCCGATTGTGAAGAACAGAAGGCTTTCTCGCCGGACGCCGTCGACGATGAGATATGCGTTGGGGATCTTGACGCCCGTGAGGTAGGAGAAATCGTGTCCCTGTTGGAAGGCGCGGTCGTCAAAACGTGTGGCCGCTCCCAGGATGACGGCGACGCCGTCGGGAATTCGATCCATGAGCCGGGCCCGGCGGGCGGCATACTCGGCCCGGTCGAAAAGAAGAGGACCGGCTGTAAGTGGGGCGGCACAGACGGCCAGAAAAGCAATGATTCCGAGACGGATGGCGCGGTTATTCATGCGAGGCCTCTCTTCCTGGGGGATACGCC
>JAFGEN010000051.1 GCA_016931595.1 Candidatus Aminicenantota bacterium
AAGGAGTACCATATTCGGGCCGGGGAGGAGACCAGGTCCAAGCGGGCATAGTAGCTGCCCATATGGAAAAAATAGTTCACCGGGTCGATCTGAATGAAACCCGTCTCATCGGCATACCCTTGGGCGGAAGCCGGGACGGCCGTCCCCCATCCGAAAAACAAAAAAAGAAACGCTGATAAGGCGATTGTTTTGTTTTGACGGCTCAAATTCTCCTCCTCGTTTTATTGAACCCCCGATTCGGCGTTCGATTTTTTGTAAGCAGCAAATATTATGCCAGAAACGAAAAGGAGAAAGCCGGATTTTCCTTGTCCTCGGCCGGGGACAAATCCGCCGGAATTGAGGACACCCCCGAAAAAGCAAGCATTTTTTTCTTGACAGGGCCATACAAGAGAGATATAAAGGAAACCGATATAGATTTTTTGGTTTTCTGCGTATTTGAGGAGAAAAATGGCTATTGACACCCGTGACGTGGTCGTCGCCGAAGCCCGGCGGCTTTTTTTTCAATACGGCTTCCGGAAAGTCACGATGGACGAAATCGCCGCCGCCGCCAGGATGAGCAAAAAAACCGTTTACGCCTTGTTTCCGGCCAAGGACGACCTCATCCGGGCGGTCATCGAGACGATTCTCGCGCCGACGCTGGGCCGGATCGCCGGCCTGATCAAGAATGAAAAAACCGTCGCCGGTTTCTTTGCCGGAAGCATCGCCGTCTTTCATGGATTTTCCCAGGCCATCTCCGAGCCGATGGTCAGCGACATGCGGACGATGCCGGACATCTGGCGGGAGGTGGAGGCCCGCCGCCTGAAAGTCTTCCTGGGCCTCCGCGAAGTCCTCGAACGGGGAAAACGGTCGGGCGAAATCAGGCCGGACCTCCACATCGATCTTTTTTTAAAGATCTTCGTCCTGATGGTCAACGCCGTCGGCAATCCGGCGGTGATGATGGAACTCAATCTCAGGCCGTCGGAGCTGGCCGACCAGGTCCACGGCATCTTTTTCAGAGGAATCATGAACAAAGCCCCGGAAAAGGGAGGTGCGGCATGAAAAGAGGACCGGCCGTCTTCCTCCTCCTCATCGCCTCGGCCGCCTGCGGCGGCCGGAACGATTCGAATGAAATCCTCCTGACCGGATCGGTCGAAAGCGATCCGGTCAGAATCTCCCCTCTCGTCGGGGGCCGGCTTCTCGAGCTCGACGCGGTCGAGGGAGCCAAGATCAAAGCAGGAGAAATCGTCGCCCGAATCGATCCGACCGATCTGGAGCTTCAATTGAAACAAGCCGAAACGATGGTCCGGGCCGGCGACGCTCAATTGGCCCTGATCCTGAAAGGCGTCCGGAGCGAGGACCTGGCCACGGCCCGCGAGCAGGTCGTCCAGGCGGAAATCGCCGCCGAAAAATACGAGCGGGAGCGGGCTCGCCTGGATCGATTGTATAAAGAAGGCTCGATCGCGGCCAAGGACCTGGACGATATGATCGTCCTGGCCGACCAAGCCAAAAGCCGGCTCGAACAGGCCCGCAAACAAGATGAGAAAGCCCGATCCGGCGCCCGCAAGGAGGAGATCGAGGCCGCCCGGGCCGCCCGGGACCAGGCCGCCGCGGCCGCCGACATCCTGCGAAAAAAGATCGCCGATTGCCTGGTCGTCTCTCCCCTCGATGGAACCGTTCTCCACCGCCTGGCCGAACCGGGCGAAGTCGTCGCCCCCGGGGCGACCCTGGCGACCATCGCCGGCCTCGATACGGTGAAAATCACCGCGTTCATCACCGAAGCCGACATGGGATTCATCTCCCCGGGAATGGCCGCCGAAATCCGGACCGATTCCCACGACGGCCGGACGTTCGCCGCAACCGTCTCCCGCATCGCCGACGAAGCCGAGTTCACCCCGAAAACGATCCAAACCCGGGACGAACGGGTCAAAACGGTCTATCGAATCGAGCTCACGGCGAAAAACGACCTGGGAATCTTCAAGCCGGGGATGCCGGTCGACGTCATCCTGAAGCATGATTGACCCCGCCGTCGTCCGGGCCTCCGGCCTCCGCTTTTCCTTCGGGAAATCCGAAGCGCTGCGCGGTCTCGACCTCGAGGTCGCCCGCGGGGAGACGTTCGGACTCGTCGGTCCGGACGGGGCCGGGAAAACCACGCTGATCCGGATCTTCTGCGGCCTCCTGCATCCCTCCGCCGGCACTTGCCGCGTCCTCGGATTCGATACCGTCAAGGAGAAAGCCCGGCTCATCCGCCGCATCGGGTATCTCTCCCAGCGCTTTTCCCTCTACGGCGACCTCAGCGTGGAGGAAAACATCGATTTTTTCGCCGAAATCCACGGCTGCAAGGGATACGCCGGAAGAAAAAACGAGCTTCTTGAATCGATGGATCTCCTCCGGTTTAAAAAACGCCTGGCCGGGGCCTTGTCCGGGGGAATGAAGCAGAAACTGGCCCTGGCGGTCACCCTCATCCACACCCCCGAGATCCTTTTTCTCGACGAACCGACCAACGGCGTCGACCCCGTCGCCCGCAGGGAATTCTGGGACATCCTGGCCGGAATTTCGGCCGACGGGGTGACGATCGTGATCTCGACGCCCTACCTCGACGAGGCCGAACGCTGCCGCCGGCTGGCCTTCATGGACGGCGGGCGGATCATCAAGGTCGCCTCCCCCGACGAGGCCCGGACAGCTGTTCCGGGTCTCATTTACGAAGCCGTTTGCGACCGGGTGGCCGAGGCCCGGACGATCGCCGGGCGGGTGCCCGGCGCGGTTTCGGTCCAGGCCTTCGGCGACAAAATCCATGTCGAGATGAGGCCCGGGGCCGACGGCTTCGCCTTGAGGACGGCCCTGTCCGACGCGGTCGCGGTCTCGGTGTTCCGAACCGTCCGGCCGACTCTCGAGGATGTCTTTTTCCGGCTCCTTTCCGACCGCAAGGGAGAGGCGGCATGACGCCGGAACCGGACGCGATCGTCGTCCGGGGACTGGAGAAGCGCTTCGGAAGCTTCCGGGCGGTGAAGGCGATCGATTTAACCGTCCGTCGGGGGGAGATTTACGGATTCATCGGGGCCAACGGGGCCGGCAAATCGACGACGATCAAGATGCTTTGCGGCCTTCTTCCTCCCGACGGCGGACGGGCGCTGGTGGACGGAATCGACGTGGCCGCCGACCCCGAGAGCGTCAAGCGCCGCATCGGCTACATGTGCCAGAAATTCGCCCTCTACGGGGATCTGACCGCGGCCGAGAACATCGACTTTTTCGGCGGCGTTTACGGCCTGGACGAAGACCGCCTGAAATCCAGGCGGGAGGAGCTGTTCTCGATTCTGGATTTGTCGAATGCGTCCGGAACGCGGGCGGACGAGCTGCCCCGGGGCTTTCAGCAGCGCCTGGCCCTGGCCTGCGCCGTTGTCCACCAGCCGGCCGTTGTCTTCCTGGACGAGCCGACGGCCGGAGTCGACCCGGTTCAGCGCCGGGCCTTCTGGGACCTCATCGACTCCTTCTCCGCGGCCGGAACCACGGTCTTCGTCACGACCCATTTCCTGGACGAGGCCGAATATTGCCGCCGGATCGCCTTCATCGCCGAGGGCAGGATCGCGGCCGAGGACACGCCGGCCGGGCTGAAAACGCTCCTTTCCGGACGGGCCATGTACGAAGTCCGAATGGACGATCCGGCCGGATCGCTTCCCGCCGTCCGGGCCTTGCCCGGAGTCCTTGCGGCCGCCCTGTTCGGCGTCACTCTTCACGTGGCGATCGACGCTGCGGCGGATTCCGGGACGCTGTTCGGCCGTCTTCCCGGCCTGGCCGGATTCGAGCCGATCCCCCCCACCCTCGAGGACGTCTTCCTCCATATCGCCGGAAAACCCTCATGAATCTCGCCGCGGTCATTAAAAAAGAGTTTCTCCAAATCCGAAGGGACCGCCTGATCCTTTTCATGCTCGTCTTTTTCCCGACGGCGCTCCTGTTGTTGTTCGGTTACGTCCTTTCCTTTGACGTCAAAAACGTCACACTCGGATTCCTCGACCTGGACGGAAGCGACCGGTCGCGGACCTTCATCCGGCTCCTCGGAAGCGGCGAATATTTCCGACCGGAGATGGTCTTTCTCCGGCAGGAGGAAATCGACGCGGCCCTTCAGAGCGGAACAATCGAGGCCGCCATCGTCATTCCCAAAGGGTTCGGGGAGGAGATCGAGCGGGGCCGGACGGCCCGCGTCCAGGGGCTGATCGACGGCTCCGACGGCCGCAAGGCCGGCATCGTCCAGGGCTATCTCCAGGCCTATGCGACCTCGTTCGGACAGGACCTCGTCTCGGACTGGGCCGCGCGCCGGGGATGGAAACTCCTCGTCCCCGTCACTCCGGAACCCCGCATCTGGTACAACCCCGAATTGAAATCGACCCCCTACCTGATCGCCGGGCTGATCGTTTTCATTTTCATGATCACCGGGACGATCTCGACCTCGCTGTCCGTCGTCCGGGAGCGGGAGCGCGGGACGATGGAGCAGCTTCTGGTCTCGCCGCTGAATCCCGCGGCCGCCGTCGCCGGGAAAACGCTCCCCTATCTCGGCATCTCGGCCGCCAGCACGGTCATCATCCTGCTGGCCGGACGGCTCGCCTTCGGGATCGAAATCAAGGGGTCGATCGCGCTCCTGGCCCTGGCCTCGCTTCTCTTCCTCCTGGCCGCTCTCGGCCAGGGGATCCTGATTTCGACCTTGACCAATTCCCAGCAGGTGGCCTATTTCGCCGCCGCCCTGTCCAGCATACTCCCCGCCCTTCTTCTCTCCGATTTCGTTTTCCCCATCTCCGGAATGCCGAAGGTCATTCAGGCGGTGACCGTGATCGTCCCGGCGAAATACTATGTTCATCTCCTCCGGGGCATCATGATGCGCGGCGCGGGCTTTGCCGCGGGAGCGGCGGACCTGGCCGCCCTGGCCATTTTCTCGACATTCACCCTGGCTCTGGCGGCGGCCCGTCTGAAAAAGGCTCGGCTGGTGTGAGGCGGACATGCTCAAGCGGATGATCCGGAAAGAGCTTCTTCAGCTCCGTCGGGACCGGAAAATGTTCCCGATTCTATTCGTCGCCCCGATCGTTCAGCTTCTCATCCTCGGTTATGCCGCCAACTTCGACATCAAGAGCATCCCGGTCTCGGTCTGCGACCGCGACCGGACGGAAGAAAGCCGCGAATATCTCGGGTGCATCTTCGGCGGAGGGTCGTTTGTCCGAGTCCTGGACGTCTCGTCCGAGGCGGATCTCGACCCGGTCCTGGACCTTGGCCGGGCCCAGATGGGCCTCGTCATCCCCGCGGGTTTCGGGGAAAAAATCCGGCGGGGCGAGGGAACAAAAGTCCAGATTCTCGTCAACGGTTCCGATACCAACTACGGACTGAACGGCTATGCCTGGGCCGTCCAGGCGACGGCCGGATACTCGGCCGGGATCCTGGTGGAGCGCATGGCCGCGGCCGGCGTTCCGGCCGTTCCGGGAGTCGAGTTCCGCCCCAGGGTCTGGTACAACCCGGAACTGAAAACCAGCTATTTCATGGTTCCGGCCCTTTCCGGCCTCATCCTCATGATCATCTCGATCATGCTCACGGCCATGGCGATCGTTCGGGAGCGGGAGACGGGAACGATCGAAATGCTGGTGGTCACCCCGATCGGAAAGTTCCCGGTCCTGGCCGGAAAGCTCCTTCCCTACCTCGTCGTCGGCTTGGCCGAGGTCGCCCTGATTTCCCTGGTCGGAGTCTTCTGGTTCGGGGTTCCTTTTCGGGGGAGCGTCTGGCTCCTGGCCTTGGGGTCCCTTCTTTTCCTTTTCAACACCCTCGGGCTCGGCTTATTCGTCTCGACCGTTTCCCGAACCCAGCAACGGGCGATGATGATCGTGATGTTCGTCATCATGATGCCCTTCATCTATCTTTCGGGATTCGTCTTTCCCATCGAGTCGATGCCGGCCGTTTTCCAGGCGATTTCCCGGTTCATTCCCCTGACCTATTACCTGGAGATCGTCCGGGGGCTGTTCCTCAAGGGTTC
>JAFGEN010000052.1 GCA_016931595.1 Candidatus Aminicenantota bacterium
GGAGGCCGTCAGATCTGCATGATCTCTTTTTCTTTGGCCGCGGCGATGTCTTCGATTTTCTTGGTGAATTCGTCGGTCAGCTTCTGGAGGTCCTCGAGGCCTTTGAACTTGTCGTCCTCGCCGATCTCCTTCTCCTTCTCGAGCTCCTCGATGAATTCCTTGGACTCTCGGCGGAGGTTGCGGAGGGCGGTCTTCTCGTCCTCGAGCATCTTCTTGACCTTCTTGACGATCTCCCGGCGCCGCTCCTCGTCCAGGGGGGGGACCGGGATTTTCAGCATCTTGCCGTCGTTGATCGGGTTGAAGCCGAGGTCGGCCGAACGGATGGCCTTGTCGATCGCCTCCAGGACGGATGCGTCATAAGGGGCGACGGTGATCAGGCTGGGGTCGGGGATGCCGATCCGGGAGGTCTGGTTGACCGGGGTCATGACCCCGTAATAATCCACCTTGATGTCCTCGAAGATCCCCAGGTTGGCCCGGCCCGTCCGGAGGCGGCTGAGCTCCTTCCGGAAATGCTCCAGGGAGGTCTTCATCTTGCGGTCGAGCTCGTGCAGAACATCCTTGACCATGGCGACTTCCTTTTCAATAAACGGTCGTCCCGATGTCCTCGCCCAGGACGGCACGGAGAATGTTGCCGCGCTTCTTCAGGCTGAAGACAACGATCGGGAGCTTGTTTTCCTTGCAGAGAGAAATGGCCGTCGCGTCCATGACCTCGAGGCCCTTTTTCAGGACCTCGATGTACCGGATCCGGTGGAACCGTTTGGCCTGGGGGTTTTTCAAAGGATCGGCCGAATAGATCCCGTCGACCTTGGTCGCCTTGAGGATCGCCCCGGCCTTGATCTCCAGGGCCCGAAGAGCCGCCGCCGTATCGGTCGTAAAATAGGGGCTGCCCAGCCCGGCGCTGAAGATGATGACCCGGCCTTTTTCCAAGTGGCGGAGAACCCGACGCCGGATGAACGGTTCGGCAATCGCCCGGATTTCCACGGCCGAGACATGACGGGTCATGACTCCGGCCTTTTCCAGGGCATCTTGAAGGGCGATCCCGTTCATGACTGTGGCCAGGAGGCCCATCTGGTCGGCCGAGACGCGCTCCACCCCCTCGGCCGTGCCCCGGACGCCGCGGAAGATGTTCCCGCCGCCGATCATGATGGCGACCTGGACTCCCCGGGATTGAACGTCCTTGATTTCCTGGGCGATCGCCTGGGTCGTGGGGAAATCGATCCCGTAGGACCTTTTCCCCAGGAGAGACTCCCCCGAAAGCTTGAGCAGAACGCGGTCGTAGGCGGGCTTCGGCACGACCTGCCTCCTCTCGGTTATTTCACGATCTGGTACCGGGTGAACCGGCCGACTTTGGTGTTCTCCTTGAATTTGCTGATGAACTGGGTCAGGAGATCCTTGACCTTCATCTTGTCGTCGCGAATGTAGGGCTGCTCCAGGAGACAGGTCTCCTCGTAGAACTTCGTAAGCTTGCCCTCGACGATCTTCTCGACGATCTCGGCGGGTTTCTTGGAGTCCTTGAATTGCTCCCGGATGATCTCCCGCTCTTTCTCGAGGATGTCGGCCGGGATGTCGGCCGGGGCGACGTATTTCGGATTGGCCGCGGCGATATGCATGGCGATGTTCTTGACCAAATCCTGGAACTCCTCGTTTTTGGCCACGAAGTCCGTTTCGCAGTTGACCTCGACCAGGACGCCGATTTTTCCGTTGGTGTGAATGTAGGCTCCGACCCGGCCCTCGCTGGCGGCCCGGTCGGCCTTTTCCGCGGCCCGGGCGTAGCCCTTCTTCCGCAAAATCTCGATGGCTTTGTCCTGGTCCCCGGACGATTCCTCCAGGGCCCGCTTGCACTCCATCATGCCGATGCCGGTGCGCTCGCGCAAATCCTTGACCATCTCCGCCGTGATATCCATCTGAAACTCCTTGTGTCGCTCGTCGGTCCGGGACGGGCCCGGAACCCTGCCCCGAAAAGGGGCTCAGCCGAGGTCGAGGGCCGGTTCCTCGGCGGCCGGGGCTTCCGTCGCCTCCCCGGCCTTTTCCTCGAGCATCGTCTTTTCGATCGCCGACTTCTTGCCGTCAAGAATGGCCTCGGAGATCTTGCCCGAGAACAGCTCGATCGCCCGGACGGCGTCGTCGTTGCCGGGGATGGGGTACGTCAGGTTGTCGGGGTCGCCGTTGGTATCGACGATGGCCACGATCGGGATGCCCATCTTCCGCGCTTCCTCGAGGGCGATGGTCTCCCGGGAGGAGTCGATGACGAACATCGCCCCGGGGACGCCCCTCATGTTCTTGATGCCGCCCAGGTTCTTGCTCAGCTTGCGGTAGACCTTCTCCATCTTGGACTGTTCTTTCTTGGTGAGAAGGTCCCAGCGGCCGTCCTCCCGCATTTCTTCCATCTCGACCAGCTTGTCGATCGAGCC
This sequence comes from Candidatus Aminicenantota bacterium, assembly GCA_016931595.1. Taxonomy (GTDB): domain Bacteria; phylum Acidobacteriota; class Aminicenantia; order Aminicenantales; family UBA4085; genus JAAZPG01. The sequence goes on from JAFGEN010000052.1 coordinate 2,412, forward strand.
GCGGATGACCTTGAAGTTCGTGAGCAACCCGCCCAGCCACCGCTGGTTGACGTAGCTCGACTCGCATTTGGCCGCCGCATCCCGGACGATATCCTGGGCCTGCTTCTTGGTCCCGACGAACAGGATGTCCTTGCCGCTTTCGGCCAGGCTCTTGACGAACGCCAGGCTCTCCTTGAAGACCTTGATGGTCTTCTGCAGGTCGATGATGTAGATGCCGTTTCGCTGGCCGTAGATGAATTCCTTCATCTTGGGGTTCCAGCGTTTGGTTTGGTGCCCGAAATGGACGCCCGCCTCCAATAATTCCTTCATCGTGACTGAGACCACGGGATCCTCCGTTAACGCTTATGATACTGCGGGGCCTTGCGGGCGCCGAGCAGGCCGTATTTCTTCCGTTCTTTAATCCGCGAGTCACGGGTGACCAGGCCGGCCGCCTTGAGGGCGGGCTTGAGCTCCCGGTTGAATTCGATCAGGGCCCGGGTGATCCCCAGCCGGACCGCTTCGGCCTGTCCGTGGACGCCGCCGCCCTCGACCCGCATGAAAATGTCGAACTTGTCCTCCGTCGAGGTCAGGGCCAGGGGGTGCTTGATCTTGAGCCGATGGGACTCCATCCGGAAGTAGTCGTCGAAAACGCGGGGGCGCTTATTGACGAACAGTGTGAAATCGCCTTTACCGGTGCGCAGGAAGACCCTGGCGATGGATGTCTTCCTCTTGCCTGTGCCGTAATACTGAATGAGACTCACTGGGTCTGCCTCCTGGGTTAGAACCGGAATTCCACGGGATTCTGGGCGGCGTGGGGATGTTCGGGTCCGCGGTAAACCTTGAGCTTCTTGTAAACAGCGCGCCCGAGGGTGTTTTTGGGAATCATGCCCCAGACGGCTTTTTTAATGACGTCTTCGGGCTTTTTGGCCATCAGGTCCTTGAGGATCTGGGTCTTGATGCCGCCGGGATAACCCGAGTGGGAATGGTATTCCTTGAACTCGCTCTTGCGGCCGGTCACAGCGATTTTTTCGGCATTGACGATGACGACGAAATCGCCGGTATCGATGAACGGCGCGTACTGCGGCTTGGCCTTGCCTCGGAGCAAAATGGCGACCTGGGTGGCCAGGCGTCCCAAGACTTTCCCGTCCGCGTCGATCAGCCACCACTTCTTCTCGACGGCATCCTTTTTTGGGACAAAAGTCTTCATCTGTATAAACCTCAACGTGAGAGAATAGGAAACACTGACTACAGGTTTCGCTCTATAAAATGATGGGTTAGGATACCCCATCCCGGGCGAGATGTCAAATAAAAAATCCCGCCTCCCCGGCCGGGCCGGAGAGGCGGGATCGGGATTCCTGAAAAGCGAAAAACGGTTATTTCTTGAGCTCTTTTTCCAGTTTCATCCGCTCGATCGCCCGCTTCTGGGCTTCCGTGAACTTCTCGCCGTAGCGGTCGGCTTCGGCCAGGTAACGGCTTTCCCTCTCCGGGTAGAGCTTCGAATGGACGTTGATATAGAGCATCTTCATGTAGGCGAAGGAGTTGGCGAAGTTCGGGTCGATCTCGATCGCCTTGAGGAGAGCCTGCTCCGCCTCGGACCCCGCCGCCTCCCGCTGGGACTCGGAGAGGAAGTTCTGGAGCTGGTAGGCCTTGTTGAACCGATTGACGCCGATCGTGTAGTAGAGCTCGGCGTTTTCGGGCTCGATCTTCTGCCGCTTTATATGGTACTCGAGGGCCCGGTCGAACTTATCCTTGAAATCGCCCACCGGCAAATTGTCGTAATAATTGGCCATATAAGCATAGCCCTGGACCGCATCGGGGTCGGTCTCGATCCGGCGGAGATACATCTGCTCGGCCTTGCGCTTGAGATCCTCGTTCTCCCCGGCATACCGCTTGTAGAACTCGGCGGCGATGTAGTAATTGTTCATGTTGCCGGGTTCCAGCTCGATGATCCGGAGGAACAGCTGCTCGGCGTTTTCGATGTCGCGCAGCTTGTCGTACATGTCGGCCAGGGAGTAGATGATGTCCTTGTTGTCGGGGTCGATCTCGTAAGCCTTTCTCAGGGCTTCCAGGGCCTTGTCGCCCCGGACCTTGTTCTCCTCCGACTCCTTGCCCGGCTGGAAGATCGCCTTGTAGCTTTCGCCGATGTAGCGGTAGGCTTCCTTCAGGTCGGGGTTGTTCTGGACGGCCAGCTCGTATTCCTCGATGGCCTTGGTGTACTTCTTCTCGTTGAAGAGGGTGTTGCCGCGGTTGAAGTGATGGTTTCCGCTCAGGTATTTGACGTTCAACTTATCGCAGGCGACGGAGGCAACGACGATCGCCGCCGCGAACAATCCGATGAATAAACGCGAAGCGCGTATCCTCGACATTATAACCTCCTAAGGACGGGCGTCCTTCTATAAGGATAGAATGCATTTATAAACGAATATAACCGGAAAGTCAACTTGGGGGGAACGCTCCGCGCTCCCCTCCTGGCCTTGCCGTCCTACGCGAACCTTGTGAGCCAGGGCAACGGGCGTCGGGAAACCCGACAGCCCTGCCCCCCTTCTCGCCCAAAGCAATACTTTGTGCTGCGACCAAGGGGGCATACCCCTTTGGATCCCCCACGAGGGAGGCGATAGCCTCCCTCGTTAACTTGGGAGGCGGGGCCCCCGGAGCAGGATTCGGACCGGAGTCCCTTCGAACCCGAACTCCCGCCGCATCCGTTGGACGAGATATTTCTCATAGGCCGGGGCCATGGGCTCCCGGGCATTGGCGAAGGCCGCGAAGGTCGGCGGAAGGACGCTTTTCTGAGTCATGTACTTGATGGCGAAGCGGACGCCCTTCCGGGTCATCGGCGGATTTTCGGCGTTCACAACCGAGACAAACCTGTTCAACACGGCGGTGCCGACCATCTTCCGTCCGTTCTCGAAAACCTGTTCGGCCAGGCTGAGGATCCGGCCGACGTTTTTTCCGGACAGGGCCGAGACCGGAACGACCGGGGCGTAATTGACGAAGTCGAGCCGGCTCCAGAGGGCCCGCTCGACATCCTCCATGGCCACCTCGTCTTCGCGGACCAGGTCCCATTTGTTCAGGGCGATGACCAGCGGCTTTCCCGATTCCAGGGCCAGAGAGGCCACCGTCCCGTCCTGGCGGGCCGGAAATTCCCCGGTGTCCAGGACGAGGCAGAGGACATCGGCCAGGGGGATGTTTTTGCGGGCCTTGACCACCCCGGCGCTCTCGCGTTCGTCGCCGACCTTGCCGAATCGCCGGATCCCGGCCGTGTCGATCAGGAGGTACGCCTTGGACCCGCGCCGGATGAGGACATCGGTCGAATCCCGGGTCGTTCCCGGGATCTCGCTGACGATCGTCCGCTCTTCCCCGAAAAGGCGATTGACTAGGGAGGATTTGCCGACGTTGGTCCGGCCGATGACCGCGATCCGAAGGGGCCGCGGCCCGGCCTCCTCCTCCCCCTCCGCTGCGGGAGGAAGAAGGTCGGCTACGGCCGATTCCAGGGCCCCGATTCCCAGCTTATGCTCGGCCGAGATGAACAGGAGAGTCCGCGCCCCCAGCTTGTAGTATTCCGAAAGCTCAGGCTTCTCCCTCTCGGTGTCGATCTTGTTGACCGCGACGACGAACGGCCGGCCGAGCTTCCGGAGAGACCGAAGGAGGTCCTCCTCCACGGGAAGCAGGCCTCTCTGTCCGTCCAGAAGGAGAAGGACGACGTCGGCCGACTTGGCGGCGGCCCAGGCCTTGGCCTTGACCTGGGAGGAGAACGGTTCGGCCGGGGAATCGAGAAATCCGCCGGTATCCACGAGTTCGACCAGGCGGCCGGCCAGACGCGTTTCCCCGGCAATAAAGTCCCGCGTCATCCCGGGAAGCGAATGAACGAGGGCTTTCTTCTGCCGGAGGAGCCGGTTGAAGAGAGTGGATTTTCCGGCATTGGGGTATCCGACGATCACGACCCGGGGGAGCGGCTGGAGTTCGGTCATAGGAACGGCTTGAATCCAATCAGCCCCTGCCGGCGATGAGGGAGTAATCGGGTACAATGGGACGGTCGATGGCGATGTGCCCGGCCAGCGTTTCCCGCTCCTCGCCGTCGACCAAGAGAAAGACTTTTTTCACGGCCTTGAGATTCTGGGCCAGGCTGTCGACAACGGCATAGACCGTGTCGATCTCGGCCGTCGAGCCTGACGGGTGACGGTCGGCGAACTCCCTGGAGAAGTCGACATAGGCCGTGCCGTCCTTGTCGATATAGACCTGGATGAGCCGCGTTTCCTGCGGAATGGGCGAGAGCAGGCCTCTTTGCGAGCCTTTGATGAGCTCGCTCAGTATTTCCCGGGCCTCGGCCGCGGGCGAGGCGGGATCGGCGAAGATCTCCCGCTCCTCCGGAACGAGAGACTCATGTTCCTCGCTGATAAACAGAAGGGTGACTGTCCGCTTCGGCCGGAGGTCGGCCGCATCCCGGCCCTCTCCCCCTTCCGCCCCGGCCGCAACCGGCGCCTTCTTGATTGACTCCCGGTCTTCACTCA
>JAFGEN010000308.1 GCA_016931595.1 Candidatus Aminicenantota bacterium
CGGAGCGTTTCGGCGAAATACGCCTCCCCTTTTTTCAGCAGGGATTCCGTATCCTCGTTCATCAGGTAGGTTTCCTGAAGATAGTAATCGTAGAGGTCTTTTCCGATCCCGGGTTGCTCGACGGCCTGGGGCCGGAGAACCGTGTCCAGGAAGCGCGCATACTCTTCCAGGGCCGAGGCGGCGTTTTCCAAATCGCCGCCCAGACCGGCCGAAGGGCCAAGGGTTTTTTCGATGCGGACGGCGACGTCGGACCGAAGGAAGGCGGCGGCTTCCCCGGCTTTTTTTATGGCCCGGTCCAGGAAAATGACCGGCGGATGCTTGAGGTTCGCCCTGCCGAATTCAAGCCGGCTGATGATCCCGGCCAAAGCCTCGCCGAGACGCCTTGATTTTTCTTCCGGAGAGAAGTTCTCTGCCTTGAGCGGGGAATCGAATCCCTCCTGGGGCAGGTAGAGGCCGGGGTCTTTTCCCCAAGCCCGTTCCCGTTCGATCCGGGCCGTTTCCGTCCTGAGGTCGGACAGGATGAGTCGATAGTCGATATCCTGGTCGAGCGTCAATCCCTGGCGGGGGATCGCTTCGAGCCTTTTCTCCCAACTCCTAAAGTCCTCCGCCCGCCGGGCCCACTCCTCGGCCGCTTTCGGCCCGTCGTCTTCCGCGCCCCGGCGGAAGGCGACGTATTCGGCGATAAAGCTCTCCAGGCGCTCGCCGTTGTTCGAGGCCGCCGAATCACGTGAAACGCAGGCCAGGCCGGCGCTGATCAAGAGAAAAATCAAGATGAGCGATAAGGGAGATATGGCATGGCGAAACATTGATCCTCCGTGGTTTATTTGTATGAGATAGAGCATGACAGGATTCGCCCTGAATTATACACGACATGCTGCCGATCAGGGGACTCTGGTTCTCCTCTTTTTCTCCGGCCTTGACACCCGGCGAACGCTTTCATTATGCTCGGCGGCGAAGCCGAAACGGTGGATTCGCCCAGGCAACCCGGGAATAGGATGAAAATCCTTCCCAAAGGAGAGTGAGGTCATGAATCGACGGCGTTTTCTCTCGATGGCCGGGGCTGCCGCCGCGACCGGGTTGACGGCGCCGACCCAGGCCCTCTCCCGGTCCAGGCAGGCCGCGAAATTTCCCGGCGGGCATTCCTTCGTCGATTTCAGCGTCGACGGCCTCGGTTTGACGCCGGGCGAATATGCCGCGGAACTGGCCGCCCTGGCGGAAAAATCGGCCATCGAAGCCGATTATTATTCGCTCGGAGGAATCGTGACCAAACTGGAGGAGCGGTTCGCCTCCCTTCTGGGAAAGGAGCGGGCGATTTATGTCCCGACGGGGACTCTCGCCAACCATCTAGCCGTTCGCAAATTGGCCGGTTCCGACCGTCGGGTGATCGTCCAGGCCGAAAGCCATCTCTATAACGACTGCGGCGATTGCGCGAGTCAATTAAGCGGATTGAGCCTGATCCCTCTGGCGGCCGGACGCGGAACGTTCACGGTCGACGATATTGCGCCCTGGATTTCCCGGACGGCCGGCGGGCGCGTCGAGAGCCGGATCGGCGTGATCATGATCGAGTCGCCGGTTCGGCGGCTGGGACATCAAGTGTTCGATTTTGAGGCCATGAAGGCCGTTTGCGCTTTTGCCCGGGAGAGGGGGATTCGCCTTCACCTTGACGGGGCGCGCCTGTTCAATGTGCCGTTCCACACGGGGCGGACGGTCAAGGAGATCACCGTCCTCTTCGATACCGTCTATGTTTCGCTCTGGAAGCATTTCAATGCCGCCTCTGGGGCGATCCTGGCGGGGAGTGCGAAGACGATCGACGGTCTTTTCCATGAGCGACGCATGTTCGGCGGAAGCCTGCCCCAAGCCTGGCCGGTCCTGGCTGTGGCTTTGAAGTACATGGAAGGGTACCCGGAATCCTATGCCCGGGCTTGGGACCGGGCCACCCGGTTCTTGAACCTTCTCGCGGCCGAATCCGCCTTCGCCGTCGAACGCGTGCCCAACGGAACGAGCATGTTCAGGTTGCGTCTGCGGCGGGGCGGGGCGGAAGCGTTCGCCGCCCGCCTCAAAGCCCGGGGCATCGTCCTGCCCCAACCGGCAGGGAATCCCCCGTTTTTCCGAATGATCGTGAACTCCTCCCTCAATCGGGCCGACCCGGATGAACTGGCTCGCGAATTTATCCAAGCGGTCTGAGCGAGGCTTCGTCCGATCCCTTTGAGCAGATCGCGAAGGTGATCGATGACGAGCTTCGGAGGATCGCAGACCGGAGAGGCGGTGAGAGATGAAAGCGAACGTATTCATTACCCGGCGGATACCGAAAGCCGGGCCGGATCTTTTGCGTCCGTCCTGCGAAATTGAAGCTTGGGACAGCGACGAAGTCGTCCCGCGCGAGGTCCTGCTCGAAGGATGCCGCGGGGCCAACGGGCTCCTCTGCCTGTTGACCGACAGGATCGACGAGGAGCTTCTCGCCGCTTCCCTGCGGCTGAAGGTCGTCTCGACCATGTCGGTCGGCTACGACAATGTCGACCTGGCGGCCTGCACCCGCCGCGGGATCCCGGTCGGAAATACGCCTGGGGTCTTGACCGAGACGACGGCGGACCTGACCTGGGCCCTCCTTTTAAGTTGCACCCGCCGCATCGTCGAGGGCGTGGATTTCGTCCGGGCCGGCCGCTGGACGACCTGGGGTCCCCTCCTCTTGCTGGGGCCGGACGTGCATGGGGCGACGCTCGGAATCGTCGGAATGGGGCGCATCGGATCGGCCGTCGCCCG
>JAFGEN010000309.1 GCA_016931595.1 Candidatus Aminicenantota bacterium
ACGCGGGTCAAGCGCTGGGGTTTCATGATGCCTCCCGTGATGGATTCGAGCGCCGAAGGCGCGAAAAAATATCCTATTCCCAAGACTCTGATTTTGCAAGCGGTCTGGAATCCGTTCTTGATTCAGCCGTCCGTTCGGTCTACACTGTGGCGGCGGAGAGGGCGGAGGATCGGGAAGGCGGGGTAAGCAAAACATGACATCCCGGCGTAATTGATTGACGAGAGGCCATCATGAAAAAATCGATCCTCGCCCTAGCGACGGTCATCGCCCTTTCGGCCTGCGGGCCGGCGGTCAAGGATTCCGTTCAAACATCCGCCCCCACTCCCGAGGATTTGCAGGCGATCCGGAGCGCCAGGGCGCTCTCCGCCCGCGGTTCCTACACCGCCCTGAAAGAGGCCTGCCGCTTATTTGCCGGCGCCTACGTCCGGCCGGCGCTTCGGGCCGGGATGGCCGCCGATTATTTACGAGCCGCGTTCCTCCTCGTCCTCCGGGAGAAGGAACTCGCTCTTTCCAATCCGGAATCCGCCGCGGTTCTCGTCCGCCTGGTCCGGGAAAACCCGGTCCTGGCCGGATACCGGAACTGGCCCGAACTGGCCGCCCGGATCAATCCGCGAGTTAATGTGGTCAAGGATGTCACCCTCGGGATCATCGGCGCGGTCCCGAGCGAGGAATCCGAGAGGCTCTATGCCGACCTCAAAGCCCGAACCGGAAGCGACGAGTTGGCCGCTTATGTTTACCTGGCCTCGGAATGTCCACGGAAATCGCCCTACGATAAAATGGACGACCGTGCGGCGATCAAGGCCGCCCATCCCGATTCGATCCTCATCAAGTACCGGGCGGCCTTTTGTCCGGGCCTGATCCGGGATGTTTTCGATGAGATCATCGAGGCCGATCCGGAGTTTTGGGAGGCCTACGGCTTCCGGGGTGAAGCGTCCCTGTCCCGCGGCGAGCTCTTGACCGCCGAGGAGAGCCTGCTCATTGCCGCCGAGCATATCCCCGAGTCGGCCTATTACAACATCCTCCTGGCCAGCATCTATTTCTTGACCGAGGAATTCGAAAAGAGCCTCGAATATTGCGACAAGTCCCTGGCCCAAGCTCCGGAATACCGGGACGCCTACCTGACCAAGTCCATCTGCCTGTCCCAGCTCGGCCGCTATGCCGAGGCCCTCGGAGTATTGGACCGGATCATCCAGATGCAGTTCTACCTTCAAGGCGAAGCCCATTACTGGTCGGCCTGGAACCAGCATGCCTTGAAGGACCTGGGCGCCGCCCAGGTCCATATCGAGGCGGCCAAGGGCACGCTCCCGACGAATTCAGAAGTCTTCGGGCTGGCCGGGACGATCGCCCTGGAGAAGGGGGAGCTGGACCGTGCGGAGAAGGATTTCAAGGAAGCTCTGGTTTACAATGCCTCAAACCACGAGGCCGTCTTCGGCCTGGCCCGGATCGCCGAGAAACGGGAGAAATGGACCGAGGCAGCCGGATTCTTTGAAAAAGCCGCCGGGATCCTGGCCGCCGGCGAAAACGGCCTCAAGGCCAAAATCGAGGAAATCAGGTCTTCCGGGATGCCCGAGTCCCGCAAAGCCAAGATGGCGGCCAAGAAGGAATCCCAGCTTCGGATTTCCCAGGCGACCCGGGCCACGGCTCATTACAACGCCGCGGCCGCCTGGTACAATGGAGGGGACACGGAGGCCGCCCGCAAAGCGGCCGAGCGCGCGGCCGAGCACCCCCAGCTGAAAACCAAGGCTTCCGAGCTTCTGGAAAAGATCAAGTAACGGCCGGCGGCGCGCCGTTACCCGGCGATCCCGCCTTCTTTCGGTTTCGGGCTGAGTTTCTCGCCCTCGGTGTGGGCCACCACGGCCGCGGCGGCGATATCCCCGGTGATGTTCATCGAGGTGCGGAACATGTCCAGGATCCGCTCCACCCCCATGATCAGGGCGATGCCTTCCAGCGGGATTCCGGCCTGCCGGAGGACGATGACCAGCATGAGAACGCCCATGGCCGGGGCGCCGGCCGTACCGATCGAAGCCAGCGTAGCCGTCAGGACGATTCCTAATTGCGCCCCGAGGCTCAGGTCCAGGCCGTAGACCTGGGCGATGAAAACCGCCGTCACCCCCTGGTAAAGAGCCGTGCCGTTCATATTGATCGTCGCTCCCAGGGGAAGGACGAAGCTCGTGATCTCCTTGGAAACACCGATGTTCTCCTCGGCGCATTCCATGCTGACCGGAAGCGTGGCCGAGCTGGAGCTCGTGCTGAAGGCGATGAGCTGGGCGGGGAAGATGCCTTTCCAGAATTTAAAATAGGGGAAACGAGCCAGCAGGCGGACAGCCGCCGGGTAGGAGGCGGCCAGGACGAAAAGGCCGAAGACCGTCAGGAGGCTGTAGCGAAGGAGCGACATCAGGATGTCGGCTCCGAACGTCCCGACCACCGAGGCGATGAGGGCGAAGACGGCGTATGGGGCCAGGCGGATGACGATTTCCACGATCTTGATCATGATATCGTTGACCGCTTCCATGATCGAGATCACCGGCTGCATTTTTTTCTTGTCCAGCATCGTCACCACCGCCCCCATGAACATGGCGAAGAAGATGATCTGGAGCATGTCGCCCTTGACCAGAGAATCCACGGGATTGTCGGGGATGATGTTGACCAGCATCTCGCCCAGGCCGGGCCGGGTTTCAGCCCGCTGGGCTTGTTGCTGGGCAGCGTCGCCGTATTCGGCCTGCAGGCGCACCTGGACGGCTTCCGGAAGATTGCTTCCGGGCTTGAAGGCGTTGGCCAGGAAAAGACCAAGGGCGAGGGCGAAGACGTAGTAGGTGACGAAAAACAGGAGGGTTTTACCGCCGATGCGGCCGACCTTTTTCAGGTTCCCCAGGCTGGCCACGCCGACGAGGAGCGAAGCGAAAATCAGGGGAATGATGACCATCTTGATCAGCCGAATGAAGGCCGTTCCGACCGGTCTGATCACGGCCGCTTCCGGGCCGAAGGCCAGGCCGGCCACGGCTCCCAGCAACAGCCCGGCCAGGATCTTGGTCGGGATGCCGGATTTTCTGAGGGATGTGAATCCCAGGACGACGACGGCCGCGGCGATCAGCCCGCCCTGGACGACCTTGGTTCCCGTCTCAGCGCCGGGCATCCCCAGGGCCAGGGCGAGACCGCATAGAACAGCGGCGGCAATGAGTCCGGCCAGGCGGCGGCGGGTGTCTTTTTTCCTTTCCGGATTTCGGGGCATCTTGGAACTCTGGCTCATCGCAGCTCGCCTCCATGCAAATTTTGGAACACTATGAAATAAATCATGATGTAAATCAAGTTGGAGCGCGAAGGGCGAGAGGGAATCCGCTGCGGCCTTCAGGTATCTTATTGAAAATAAAAAATATGATAGAATTCCGACAGGTCCATTGATGAACTCAGGATAAACAAAATCCGGGATGAGGGCGTATTCTTTACAGACAAGGACATTCGAATTTTATGAATGAAGCAGACCTGATCGCCGCCTGCCTGGCGGGGCGGCGGGAGGAGTTTCGGCATATCGTGTACGCCTACAAGTCCCAGGTCATGGCCCTGGCCCTCAACATCCTCGGCAACCGCGAGGACGCCGAGGACGCCTGCCAGGACACGTTCGTCCAGGTCTTCAGGCACCTGGCCGCCTATGACCCGGGACGCAGCTTCCGGACCTGGATCTTCATGATTGTCCATCGCCGCTGCCTGGACACGATCCGAAGGAAAAAACGGTTCAGCCGGTTTTTCCAGAAAGCGGCCTGGGAAAACGGTCCGGAGGAATCGAAGGGGCCGGAACCGGCCGCTCCCGGCGGGGTCGTCGATGCATCCATGCTTTCGGCCCTCCGGCCGAAGGAACGGGCGGCCCTGACCCTCTGGGCCAACGAGGGATTGAGCACGGCCGAGATTGCAGCGGTCATCGAATGCGCGCCTTCCACCGCCCGGGTGTATTTATTCCACGCCCGCCGGAAACTGAAGGCTTTGATCGAAGAAAGGAAGAAGACACATGGGACATTGGGCGCTCGTTAAGTTCGCGGTGTCGATTCTCCCCCGGGGCGGGATTCGGGATGCGGTCTTTGGGCATGTCGACCGATGTCCCTCCTGCCAGGCCCGGCTCGTCGGCCGGGAGGATGCCCGGCGGTGGATCGTCCAGGCCGGCCAAGTCGGGGGCCTGGACGGATTATGGCCGGCGATCCGAGAAAGCCTTGATTCGGGGCCTGTTCCCCGGCCGTCTGTTCAGGGAAGCGCCGCTTTCCAAGCGGCTTCACCCCTGCACGGCCCGGGATCCCGCCTGCTCCGCTGGGCGGCCGCGGCCGGTGGGGTGGCGGCCGCGGTCCTGGCCGTCGCGGCCGTCGTAACGTTGGTCGTCCCCCAGGGCGTCGATCTTGCGGGGGCGGCCTCTCCCTCTCCGGATTCGCTCCGGATCGTCTCGGCCAGCGTCGGCGGCCGTCCGGCAGAGACGTACATCATCGAAATCCCCGAGGACCGGATGGTTCTCGTTTGGTTCGAACCCAGCGCGAGCCGCGGAGAGAGATCATGACCGCGCATGCGGCGGCCATCCTTGCGGCATTTTGGTTTTTTGGAACGGAAATTCCGCAACCCGCGTTCCAGGTCGATTCCGTCGCCCTGGAGAAGGGGACGTTCAATATCCGTATCTTCGAGGGAGCGACGGGATCGGGGGACCTGCCCTCGCTGACCTCGATTTCCTCGTTCGCCCAGGCCGGCGCGGGCGACCAAGGCGGATGGGAAGAAGATCCGGAGGCCCAGGCCACGCGGATTCAGAAAGCCTACAACCTGAAATCCGTCGCGATCATCGGCTCCGGAAGCATCACCCTGGAGAAGGGCGATCGTGGTCCCGCTTACGTCAAGCTTCATATCCCGAACAAGGTCGACCTCTCCCTGGAATTCACGGTGACCGATCCTTCCGCCCGGAAATTCTTGATCGAGGTTTTCGAACAGAACGAGGATGTCCGGAGCAATATCCTTTCGACGGAGGTCGGCCTGCCGAAGGCCACTTATACGATTTTCGGTTTCAAGGACCTTCGGAATAATCCCTATTTCGTCGCCCTCCAGATCGGGGAATGGACCGTCATCCCCGCGGGGCCGGTCCGACGAATCGGGCCGGATGTCCAACCGCCCAAGCTGATCCACCGGGTCGAACCCGAATTTCCCATAAAAGCCCGGGAGGCCAGGGTGGAGGGAACCGTCGTCCTGGAAGCCCAAACCGACATCTACGGGCGGGTTCTTAGCGTGAAAGTCCTGAAATCGATCCCGCTTCTCGACCAGGCGGCGATCGACGCCGTCCGGCAGTGGGTCTACGAGCCGATGCTGGTCAATGGGAATCCCCAGGGCGTCGTCTTCACCGTGACCGTCCGCTTCACCCTGGAAAATGAAAAACCCAAGCCGGCCAAGGAGAGAATCCCTCCTGTTCCGGATAAGGGACCGGTCCGGGCGATCGGCCAAATCAAGCCCCCCGCGCTCCGCAAGCAGGTGAAACCGGTCTATCCCGAG
>JAFGEN010000310.1 GCA_016931595.1 Candidatus Aminicenantota bacterium
GGTCCTCAGACGCGCCGACCGCCTGGCGTTCGAAGACGGCCTCGCCCCGATTGAACTCCGCCGGCTGAAGAAGCTTCTCGTCGGGACAACGTTTCTCCACGAGTCCGTCCGCTTCGCCTGCGGACAGGAGGATTTCAATCCCAACGACATCCCGACCGGCGGAGCCTGGATCTCCCGGCTTCCATCGCTCAGCGGCGGCCCGGACTACCGACTCAGCCTCAACCTGCCGAACGGCCGCCATTACAGCTTGAAGCTCCGCCTCAAAGGGCGTCCCTGGACGCGCCGGGAACGGCAGGCCATCCAGTGGTCTGCGGCCCTGGCCGATCATCCCGGAGAAGTCCGACTTCTCGCCCCGCTCGGCGCCGTCCGGTCCCGGGAAGGGGCCGTTTCCAGACTCTACATCGGCGACCTGACCGTCTGGGAGAAGATCCGCGATTTCGCCGGAAGGAGGGCCGCGGGTTCCCCTCCCCCGGAAACGGCGGTCTGGCGGAAACTGTACGTCGAGGCCGTCTCGGCGTTTTTCCGGGCTTGGAAGATGAGCGGCGGACGGATCGTCCCGGGCCCGGTTTCCCCGGCCAACGTCGTCGTGCCCGAGCTCGATTACCGGGACGACACGATCATCGCCGGAATCGAGGAGTGGGCGCCTTATCGCAACACACTCTCGCTGATCCGGCCGATCGTCGACCATTTCTATCGCCGAAGCGCGGCCGACGATCCCTGGATCCGGGAGCAGATCGAGCCGGAATGGATCTTCGACGCCTGCTACGACGCCCTGGGCCGGGACGAAGCGGCCGCATTTTTCGTCCGCCTTCAGGCCGACCTCGAGGCCGCGCCGCCGGGAGCCGCCGGGGATGCGGATTTGCCCCGGATTCTCTCCGAATACCGGGCCCGCTTTGAAAAAAGTTACCAGATCCCCTTGCCCGGCCTCAGCGCCGTCCGAGCCTACCAGGAATGGGAGGCGGCCGATCCGACGGCCGATTCGAAGGAGCGCGAGCGGAAAGTCCTCGACCTCCACCGCAAATACGACCTGGGCCGGTTCCCGGAGATCGTCCGCTATTACCTTTACCGGCAGACCTATTTCGCGGGTAAGAGCGAAAAAGCCGAGGCCCTGTTCGACCGCCTGCTCGGCCTGATGGCCGAAAACCCGAAAGCCCCGGCCGTCCGTTTCGTCGAGATCTCCGACCTTCAGGCCGCCCTCGACGACGAACGGGACCGGGCCGTCTTCAGCCGGATGATTTTTCCCAATCTCGCCCCCGACCGCCGCTTGGACGTCGTCGTCGAAGGCGAAGAAGGGTCGGAACGGGTCGTCGTCCGTAGCTTTCTCCTCGACCGCCGGGGCGAGGCCTACGCCTTCAGCGAAACGAGCGACCCGGCCGACATCGGCCGTCTCTACCGGCTGTTTTACAAGGAAAACTTCCCCAAGGTCATTTCCCAGCAGGACCGCCACTTCGTCCTCCAGGACGCCCAGGACCAGGTCGTCGGGGGATTGTGCTACCGGGTCATGTCCCGGTCGGCGGTCTTCATCGACGCCGTCGTCGTCACCTCGCGGCTGAAATCAAGCGGCCTGGGCGGGGCGATGACGGACGAATTCTGCGGGCGGATGGCCGCCCAGGGCTACACGACCGTCCTGACCCATTTCTACCTGCCGGGTTTCTTCCTCCGCCGCGGATTCAAGCTGGACAAGAAATGGGGCGCCCTGGCCAAGTCGATCGGGTGAGGGAGGGCTGCGCGGAATCTAAGAGCTGAAATTCCCGTTCGCCTCGGGTTGGTAAAGGACTTTTACGACCTTGATTTTTCGAATGCCGCCCGGCATGTTCCATTCGACGATATCGCCCTTGCGAAAACCGAGGAGGGCGGTGCCCAGCGGGACGAGGATGGAGATTTTTGCCTTGCTGTAATCGGCGCCCTGGGGATAGACGATCGTATATTCGTTTTGTTTGAAAATTTTTCTATTTTATTCGGTAATCAGGTTTCGGGTCCAAACTGATTGACAAACAAAATTTCCGAGAGTGTTGACGGAAATTGGATAATAAGAATTAAACTTATTCTTCTTTACAGTTTCCACATATATTTCCTCAAAAAGTAATTTTTGATCAAAATTCAATGACCATGTATCCCCATGTCGCGAAAGAGAAGCATTTTTTAAACATTCATGGGCTCTAACATCATGATACGGCAAACTGTTGTTTAGACTGATATTGAACCAATTTGTTTCGGCAAGCGGCCACGTGCTGTATTCTCCCATTTCATCAATATCAAAGGGGGCGCTGAAGGATATGACCACACTGGATTCCACTATCGGATGAGGCATGGAGTTTAAATACGTTGCCAGACAGTCGGGGGCGGAAGATCCGCTGTCAGGAAATCCGCAAGCCAGTCCCTCGCCAGGAACATAGGAGTCTGGGTCAAAGGAAAAATTTTGAAAATATAGCTTATCGGGATTTGTGTCATAAACTATAACATAAAAAGAGGAAATTATTCCGGCATCCCTGGTGGATATCTTAGTGACGTTGACGGTAGCCGTGCTGCAGTTCTTAAACGGCCCGCCGTAAAGATTGCCCCCCTCCATTAGATTTACAGTCCATGAATATGTCGGCACGGGCGGTTTGGGCTTGCCCATATTTTTCGCTTGCCCTTGGAGAAACCCCCCTCCCAGGAAAATGAACGCAATAATCAAAATCCCAGCCAGAGCAACGAATCCGAATTTTTTCGCTTTAACCATTTCACCCTCCACCTTGAGAATTTTTCCGTCACACAAGAGATATTGGATATGTACTTGTATGTCAATGAATTTAATGAAAATGTCGTCTACTGTCGGTTTTTGTCGCATTTTGTCACGAGTGAGTATCCCCCCGGAAACGGCGGTCTGGTGGGGGCCTCCGGGGTCGGACCTCAACAACTTGTTTATTTACCGATGGATAATGAAATATCGCCTCACATGGAATTGGAGCGATTTTCTGTATATTATTAAAAATAAATAAAATGCTGAGGTCCGACCCCAAACAGACGAAATCCATCGCGTTCGCTTACGGTTGGAACAGGGAGGGGAAAACCGATGATCCGCTGCATCGTGGTCGACGACGAAGCCGGAGCGATCGAGGTCCTGGCCCGCTACATCGGGAAAACGCCGGGGTTCAAGCTCGTGAAAACATTTCGCAGCGCCCTGGAAGCGCTGTCCTTCCTCAAAACGCACGAGGCGGACTTGGTTTTTCTCGATATCGACATGCCCGAGCTGAACGGTCTCCGCCTGGGGGAACTGGTCGACCGCGGAAAAACCCGGATCATCTTCTGCACGGCCTATGCCCAATTCGCCGTCGAAAGCTACGCGCTGGACGCCCTGGATTATCTTCTCAAACCGGTTTCATTCGAGAGATTTCTCAAGGCCGTTTCAAAAATGCATGCTCCCGCGGCCGGAAGGGCGCCGGGCGGGACGGCGGAGCCGAGCCGCCCGTCGGCGCCCTCGCCCCCCTGCCTGTTCGTCAAAAGCGGGCCGAAAATTCTCAGGCTGAACATCCACGATCTTCTCTATATGGAGAAAGACGGGCATTACATCATCTTTCATACGGCCGCGGGGGCCACGCTCTCCCGGATGAACATGGCCGAGCTTCTGGCCGCCCTTCCTCCCGGGAAATTCGCCCGCGTCCACAAATCGTTCGTCGTCCACCTGTCCAAGATCGACGCGATCGAGAAACACACCGTCGTCATCCGCGGAAAGGAAATTCCCATCAGCGACGGCTACCGGGAGGAATTCCTGAGCCGGATCCGGACCGCCGGGGATTGAAGGCGTCGACGTCTTCCCCGGCCGCCCGAGCCGAGGATATTCCAATCCCTCTAAGCGCTGAAATTCCCGTTCGCCTCGGGTTGGTAAAGGACTTTAACGACCTTGATTTTCCGGATTCCCCCCGGCATGTTCCATTCGATGATATCGCCTTTGCGGTACCCGAGGAGGGCGGTGCCCAGCGGGACGAGAATGGAAATTTTCCCCTTGCTGAAATCGGAGGCCTGGGGGTAGACGATCGTGTATTCGTTCTCATCTCCGGAATCCACATCCCGGATCCGGACCTGGGAATTCATGGTCACGATGTCCGGGTCGATTTCGTTCGGCTCGACGACATGGGCTCTCTCCAGCTCGCCCCGAAGATCCCGGAGGACCTGCTTGTCGGGATCCGCCGGATCCATTTCGGCCGGGATCAAGGCTTTCAACCGGTCGAAGTCTTTTTTTGTGATGGTGATGCTTTTGGCCATGAAGCACTCCTTCGCGTTTGATTGACGTGGACGGGCTGGAAAAATAACCGGGTGACTCCTTTAATATAAGCCGCGGGGTGGATGAAAGCAAGCCGACGGGGCAAGTATCCCGTCTTTATAACCCGCATTTTTCACGTCTTTATAAATTCTTTGCCGAATTTTTGGAGGAAACGGGACATTCGTTTTCGTCTGCCTTTCCGAGAATCCGGGGGGCGTGATAGAATTGGGATGGAAGGCGTCCATGCCCCAAAGAAGAAAAAAAATCGCGAAAACAAAAGCGCCAAACCGGTTCGAGAAGGGCCAAATCCAGATCTACACCGGCGACGGGAAGGGCAAGACGACGGCCGCCCTGGGGCTGGCTTTCCGGGCTGCGGGGCGCGGTTACCGGACGTATTTCGGCCAGTTCATGAAGTCCCGACCGTCCGGCGAACGGGCCGCGGCTAAAAGGCTCGGCGGACTCATCACCTTCGCGATGTTCGGCCGGCCCGGCCTCATCCACATCAAGGATCGCCCCGACCCGGAGGACGTCCGGCCGGCCCGCCGCGGCCTGGACCTCTGCCGGAAAGCGATGCTCTCCGGCCGATACGATATCATCGTCCTGGACGAGGTCAACGTCGCTATTCATTTCGGGCTGCTGGATATCGTCGACGTTCTCGCCGTCATCGATCAAAAGCCGGATGCCGTCGAGCTCGTTTTGACCGGCCGCCGGGCGCCGACCGCCCTTGTGAAGCGGGCCGGCCTCGTGACCGAGATGAAGCCGGTCAAGCATTATTTCGATATCGGCATCCCCGCCCGCCTTGGTATTGAAGAATAAGCGACTACCGACTACTGAGGTCCGACCCCAGATAATAACCAAATAATCAGCAGTTGACCCAGACGCCGCAAAAGGATACAAATTTCCCTCGCGCAACTTATGACAAGGAGACGCGCCTCATGAAACGCCGCCTCACCCTCGGATTGATCATCGTCGCGACCGCCGCCGGCATCGCCGCCGCTCAATACACGCCCTGGCTGTACTGGACCCTGCTTCCCCGCGAACAGATGGACCTGATCGCAGGCGAAGCTTCGGGCGAAACCGCCCGGCGGACGGTCATGGACATCAACGGCTATAACCGCGAGCGCAACGACGCCGAATATGCCGGGAATTTCTGGGAGACGCAGGTCATCGTCGCGGCCCTGAAATCCTATGGCCTCACGAATGTCGAAATCGCCGCATATCCCTCCGGGGAAGCCTGGCGCGGCCTCCGGGGCGAGCTCTGGGAGCTCTCCCCCTTTCGACAGAAGCTGGCTTCTTATCAGGACGAGGTGGGCATGCTGGTCAACGGCAGCCGCCCGGCCGATGTCACGGCCGAGCTGGTCTGGGTCGGGGGCGGATCCAAGGCCGAAATCGAGGCGGCCGGCGTCGCCGGGAAAATCGTCGTAACCGACGGCAGCGCCTCGGCGGTCCACACCGAGGCCTGCCTCAACCAGGGCGCCCTGGGGGTGATTTCCATCGCCATGTCCCGTCCCTATTTCGACCCGCTCCAGATGCCCTGGAGCGGGCTCCGGGGGCGGAGACCCCCGGCAGGAGCACAAGGGACGGCCGAAGCCGAGCCGAAATTCGCCTTTCAGCTTCCGGTTCGCGAGGGAGATTATCTGAAGAAGCGGCTCCTGGCCCGGGAGAAGATCACCGTCCGGGCCGTCGTCGAAAGCAAAATGGAAACCGTCGACCTGGAGAATGTAATCGCCCTCATCCCCGGAACCGAGCCGGACTCGGGCGAGGTCATCCTCTCGGCCCATCTTTTCGAAGGGTTCGCCAAGCAGGGCGCCAATGACAATACGTCCGGGAGCGCGGTCATCCTCGAAGCCGCCCGGACGCTCAACGCCCTAATCCGGGACGGCCTCCTGCCCCGGCCCCGTCGGTCCATCCGCTTCATCTGGGGGCCGGAGTTTTCCGGCATCGGCCGTTGGGTCCAGGAAAACCAGCCGGTCATGGAAAAGACCCTCTGCAACATCAATATGGACATGGTCGGAGAGTGGCTCAGCAAGAACCAGGCCTTCTTCTGCCTGATGCGGACGACTTTCGGCAATCCCCACTATATCAACGACGTCATGGAGAATTACTACCGCTACATCGGGGAGGCGGGGCGCGAGCGCATCCAGAACCGGAGCCGCTCCTATCCCGTCCCGGTCCGAATCATCAGCCCGTTCGGGGCGGACGAGCCGTTCCATTATGCGATTGAAACCCACTACGGAGCGTCCGACCATGAAGTCTTCAACAATTGGGGAGTGGGCGTTCCCGGAATCATGATGATCGCCTGGCCCGACCGCTGGTATCACACGACCGGCGATGTCTCCGACAAATCCGACGCCACACAGTTGAAGCGGGCGGCGGCAATCGGAGCGGCCGGGGCCTACACCGTCGCCGCGGCCGATGAGGCGATGGCTGTCAAAATCGCCGCCGAAATTTCCGGCAACGCCGTCCGGCGCCTCGGCCACGCCCTGACCGTCGGCCTTGAGAAGCTCAACGCGGCCGACGCGGCCGGATTCACCGCGGCTTACGCGGCGGCCCGCGGGCAGGTCGAAGCCGCGGTCATCAACGAGAAAGATACCCTGGACTCGGTTCTCGAGCTGGCGGCGGACAAGACAGCCCTGGCCGCCTATATCGCCAAGGCCAAACGGTCGATCGAAGGCGTGGGGAACGCGGGACTGGCATCGCTTAAAACCCACATGGAGACGCTTGCCGGAAGGTTCGGCTCGCCGCCGGTCAAGCTCGTTCCGTCGGAGCTTGAGAAAAAGGCCGCAGCCCTCATCCCCCGGCCGACGGCCAAGGTCAGGGAGAAGGGTTACAACGGCTATGCCGCGCTCATCAACGCCGTCCCGGCCGAAATCAAGGCCAAATACCCGTCGCCCAGAGCCGGCGAATTTGCCGTCGCTTCGACGGCGGAGGTTCAGCTTCTGGTCGACGGACGGCATAGCGTCCTGGACATCAAGAAAATGCTCGACGCCCAGAACGAGCAGCCATCGACGCTCCA
>JAFGEN010000311.1 GCA_016931595.1 Candidatus Aminicenantota bacterium
AACCAAGATTTCGAGGTGACGGGAATCGCGGCCGATCCCCCTCGCGAAAGCCGGCTCCAGCATGACTTCGTCACCTCCTGGAAAACCTTCCTCGAGGACGAGCGGTTCCAGGGCTGGCACGTCGGAATGACCGCGGTCATGACCCTGGTCAAGCTGAAACCGGGAGTCGACCCGGCCGCCTTCGAAAAAGCCATCGCCGACATCCCCCACCGGTATGCCGGCGAGGAGCTCAAGTCGATGAACGTCGTCGAACGGCTTGTCCTCCAGCCGATTCGGAAAATCTACCTGTACGATTTTACGCCGAAAGGCCCCAAGCCAAATTCCCAGCTGATTTACCTCTATATCCTGGGACTCATCGCCGCCCTGATCCTCCTCCTGGCCGGATTGAATTTCGTGAACCTGGCCACGGCCCGCTCGGTCCAGCGGGCCGGCGAAGTCGGCGTCCGCAAGGTCATCGGGGCCTCGCGCCGGCAGCTCGTCGGCCAGTTCCTGGGCGAATCCCTGATGATTGCCGGCATCGCCATGGTTTTAGCCTGGACGGCGATGGCAGTTCTTCTGCCCCTTTTCAACAGCCTGACCCTTCGTTCCTTCGAGGTCTCCGACCTGGCCCGGCCCGGCCTTCTGGCGTCCGTCCTCGGGCTGACCCTGCTCCTGGGCCTGGCCGCCGGTATCTATCCGGCCCTGGTCTTATCCTCCTTCCGCCCGGGCGTCATCCTCAAAGGCCGGCGGCGGGCGGGGCTCAAGGGGGCCGGCTTGCGCCGGGCCCTGGTCGTCGGACAATTCTCGATCTCCATCATCCTGATCATCGGCACGATGTTCGTCGGCCGCCAGGTCGATTTCATGCGACGGCAGCCGCTCGGTTTCGACAAGGAGCAAAAGATCGTCATTCCGCTCCGCGACTGGCGGATGATCACCGACCGCTACGAAGCGGTCAAGGCCGAATTCGCCCGCCTTCCCGGGGTTATGGATGCCGCGGCCGGATCCGGCGTTCCCGGCAAGGGCGTCAACCAGACCTACATCTATCCCACCGGGGAGAGGGAGTCCAAGGGACAGGCCTTTCGAAGCCTGCGCTGCGACGCCGATTTTTTCCGGGTCTTCGGCCTGGATTTTTCCGCCGGACGCCCCTTTAATAAAGAAATCTCCACCGACGTCTATGGCGCTTATATCATCAACGAGGCCGGGGTCAAGGCCTTCGGCTGGAGTTCGCCGGAGGAAGCCGTCGGAAAGACGATCGGCGATGATCGGACGCCCATCGTCGGCGTGGTCAAGGATTTCCACTGGTGGGGCCTCCAGCAATCCATCGAGCCGATGGTCATCCGCCAGGCTCCGGACCTGTTCCGCTACCTCATCCTCACGATCGACGCCTCGCGTCTTCCCGAGCTCAGGCCCCGGATCAAGGACGTCTTCCACCGCCTTTTTCCCGGGGATATGTTCGAGACGTTTTTCGTCGATGAAGCCTTCGACCTCCAGTACGAAACGGAAAAGCGGATCGAGCTCCTGTTCGGGGCGTTCATGGCCGTGGCTCTCTTCATCGGCTGCCTGGGGCTGTTCGGTCTGGCCGCCTTCGTCGCCGAACAGAGAACCAAGGAAATCGGCGTCCGCAAGGTCGTGGGCGCGTCCATCGGCCGGATCATCGGCCTGCTGACGAAGGAATTCGGCTTCTGGGTTCTTCTGGCCAATCTCATCGCCTGGCCGGCGGCGTACTTTGCCGGGCGGGCCTGGCTTCGCGGCTTCCCGCTGGCCATGCCCATGCCCTGGGACGTTTTCCTCATCGCCGGCGGGCTGGCCCTGCTTTTGGCCCTGGCCACCGTCGGCTTTCAAGCCTACCGGGCGGCCTCAGCCCCCCCGGTCGAATCATTGAGATACGAATAAACCGAAAAAGGAATTCAAGATGAAAAAATCCGCCTTTTCGATTCTTTCCCTCCTCTTTGCGGTCTGCCTCGGATTCATGCCCCTGGCCGGGGCCGGGGCCGCCGAGATCCATGACGCGGCGGGCAAAGGCGACCTGGCCGCGGTTAAGGCCTTGATCGAAGTCGACGCCTCGCTCCTCAACGCCCGCGACGCTGACGGCCGAACCCCTCTCCATTGGGCCTGCCGCGGCGTCCACCTCGAGGTTCTTTCCTACCTTGCCGAAAAAGGATCCGACGTTAACGTCCTCGATCTTAACAAGGTCGCCCCGCTCCACAGCCTGGCCTCACGGAATCACGAGGAAGGCATCCGAATTCTCCTCGCCAAGAAGGCCGATCCGAATGTGCTCGACGCCTCTCTCTACACGCCGCTGACCATGGCCGCCGAACGGAACATGCTCAAGGCCGCCGCCGCACTGATCAAGGGCGGGGCCAAGCTGGAAATCAAGAACGACTACGGCCGGACGCCGCTCATCTGCTGCGCCAGGGAGACGGGAAGCGCGGCGATGGCCCGGCTGCTCCTGGACGCCGGGGCCGACGTCAACACCGGCGACCGATCGGGAGCGACCGCCTTGAGCCTGGCCGTCTGGCGCGGCAAGAAGGAGATGGTTGAAGTCCTTCTGGAGACCGGCGCGGCCGTACCCGCGTCCGGTACGGGCGCCCGCCAAATGCTGGTTTCCGCCTGCCGCAAGGGCATGGACCGCCTGTTTCTCCATATGGCCGACAATGGAACAGACGTCGCCTTCACGCTCGCTTCAGGCGGCACCCTTCTTCACCTCGCCGCCGAGGGAGGCTCCGCGCCCATCATTTCACGCCTCCTCGACCTGGGACTCTCCGTCGAAAAGAAGGACCGCAACGGTTGGACCCCGCTTCATTTCGCCTCGATGAACGGCTGGAAAGACGCCGCCGCGCTGCTCCTGGACAAGGGGGCCGACATCAATATCCGCAACGTCATGGGCCAGACACCGCACAATGTCGCCGACGAAAACCGCAAGGGCGACGTCAAGCCCTTCCTGGCCGCAAAGGGCGCCGACCAAAACCCCATCCGGTTTCCGGTCCTCGAGGGCGACTATCTAGGCCAGAATCCGCCGGAAGGCAAACCGGAGCTTTTCGCTCCCGGGATCGTATCTTCAATCTGGAGCCTCCACACGACGGCGGTCTTCTCTCCGGACGGGAATGAAGTGTCCTGGGCTCCGATGATTTGGAAACCGGGGCGAATCTACAGCGACGGCCGGCTTCTGAGAATGCGGCGGGTCGACGGCCGCTGGACGCCCCCCGACTACGTTCCCTTTGATACCGAAGGCGACGTCCCCTTCTATTCGCTCGATGGAAAAAGGCTGTACTTCATGTCCGGACGTCCCCTGCCCGGGGTTCCCAACTCGGCCAAGGAACGGGTCTGGTACATGGAGAAAAAGAACGGCGACTGGGCGGACCCGACGCCCCTCGACCCTGTCGTCAACGATTTCCCCATGCACTGGCAATTTTCCCTGGACCGGAACGGGAATCTGTATTTTTCCGGCAGCGCGGCGGACGGCTTCGGGATGGGGGACATCTACCGCGCCCTCTTCGTCGACGGCAAATACCTGAAGCCGGAAAACCTCGGACCGGTCATCAATTCAAAACAATCCGAAGGAACACCGTTTATCGCACCGGATGGGAGCTATCTCCTGTTTAACCGGGGCCAGGTCCTCATGGTCAGCTTCCGCGGGGCCGACGGCGCCTGGGGAGAGCCGAAAAAACTGGGCGCCGAGTACCGCGGGATCTGTCCGATGGTCACACCCGACGGGCGTTACCTCTTTTTCACCCGCCCCCTCGGCGAGATCAACCAGGCGATGTGGGTTCGGGCCGACATCATCGACCGCCTGAAATAGGGCGGGCCAGGCGGCGGCGGATTTTCCTTACGATCAGCCAGAGAAGGAGCAGGACGAGGAGGCCCAGGACGAGGACGGCGATCGTCGGCCCGTGGATTCCGGAAAGAAGCTTGAACGGATTCCAGGAAGGCTCGTCGACCAGCCGTCCGGCCGAAGACGCATACGAACCCGGGAACTCCGGAATCCCGTTTCCGTCCGTGTCGGGGAATGTCTTGAGAAAGGCGGCCAGGGCCGCCCACTCCTTGATTTCCTGGACGCCGGGCGAGGACGGGTCTCCGTCGATGATCAGGTTCTCGAAATCCGTCCGGGGATTTCCGTCGGCGTCCTTGGGCTCGAGATTCAGGATGCCGTGGGAGGCCTTGGAGACGTACCCGATCATCCGGGCCATGTAGAGGTTGGCGACGACCCGATAGAGGCGGTCGGGCTCGGCCGGCTTCATCGTCCCGTCGGCCTCGGCGATTTCGATCGAAGTCACCCGGTCGAACAAGATCCGCCTCGGATTGTACCGAACGACCGCCCCGGCGAGCTGGAGATGGGCGTCCTCGTTTCCCGGGGCGACCGAAGTTTCGACCTCGAACAACCGCCGGATCTCGCGCCCGGTCAGCCTGACCGAGACGAGCGGATAGCCGGCCTTGCCGTCCGGACCGACGCCGAGCGAGAGGACGGAAAAGACGTCGTTCCCGGTGATCGGGCCGGGGAGGAGAGCGTCACGGATCTGGCCCCAGGGATGGATCGCGATCGTCGGTTCCCGCAACATCCCCCCGTCCGCCCGGGCGGCCGCCGCCCGGTAGGAGTCGACGACCAGGTCGCCCAGGCCGATCTCCCAGCTTTCACCCGTCGTGGCCCGGCGCTCGTCGACCAGGGCGAACCCCGTTTCGGCGACGGCGACGCCGGGGTCGAGGCCGAACGTCTCGGACACCATGGCCTCGACCATCTCTTGGAAGACGGCGACCTCCGCGGCCACGGCCGGGTCCTCGGGGATATCCTCCGTCACCGGACGGAGAGCGTAGGCTGTCGCCTGGAACCGCCCGTCGATCGTCCGGACGAGACGGAGATAACCGAGATCTTCGCCCCGGTCCCCCACCCCGACGATCAGCGTCGAGCCGACCTGGATCGGCAGCCGGATCGGCACATGGGGATGGCCGCTGACGATGACGTCGATCCCCGGGACTTCCCGGGCCAGTATCTCGTCCTCGGATTTTTTCGGGTCGGGGTAGACGCCGGAATGGGACAGGGCGATGACCAGGTCGACTTTCTCCGTGTCCCGGAGCCTGGCCGTCATCTCCCGGGCTCGGACAATCCGCTTGGAAAAGGTGACCGGGACCGCATCCGGAGCGTCGTCGGCCGCTTTTTCGCCCAGAAGGCCGAAGAGACCGACTTTCAAGCCGTTCTTTTCCAGGACCAGGTATTCGCGGACCGGATAATCGGCGAACACCGCCTCGAGGAGGTCGTCCCGCTCGTCGTCCCGGTCGAAGAAGGTGTTGGAGGCGACGAGGGGGAGCGCGGCGTTATTGACCTTGGCCGTCGTCAAGGCCCGGGCCAGGGCCGCCGGGCCGTAATCGTACTCATGGTTGCCGATCGTCCCGACCTCGAACCCGGAAGCGCGCATCAACCGGAGCTCGGCCGCCTCGGACTGGAACAGCGTCTGGAAGAGCGACCCGGCCGTGAAGTCGCCGGCGTCGACGGCCAGGACCCGTCCGCCTTCCTTCTCCCGCTCGGCCTTGATCATCGAGGCGATTCGGGCGAACCCTCCCCGGACTTCGACCCGGCCGGCGTCGGTCACGACCCCATGGGGGAGAACAGCCGAGTGGAGGTCGCTGGTGAACAACAGGACCAATTCATCCTCGGCCGGGGCGTCAGACTGCGCGCCTGGAGCCGGGATTCCGAGTCCAAGCAGCAGGACCGCGGCCGGGATGGAGAAAAGGGCCGCACGTCTTTTCAGTGGAGACATCGCGTCTTCTTCCTTTCTTTACGGCCTTCCGCTCAGCCCGCGTCCTCAGGTCCGCCAGGACTTGGGGAAGAACAACCGTTCGTATAGCGACATGGCATAGCGGTCGGTCATCCCGGCGATGATGTCGGCCACCCGGACCTCCACCGGATCGCCGGCCGGGTAATCCTTCACAAAGCCGTCGGGATGCTCGGCGAAATATCCGAACAGGTCCCGGATGATCTTTTCGGTCTTGCGCAGCTCCTCTTTCGCCTCGGGGTGATGGTACACCCGGTCGTAGAGGAAATCGCGGAGATCGACCACGGCCTTCATGATCTCATCGCTCATGGCGATCCGGCCCAGCCCGGCCTTGAGACTCGATTCGACCACGTCCACGACCATCTTGTCGATCCGCTTGGCGTGGTACTTGCCAAGGACGGCGACCAGCGGGCGCGGGATGTCGGACTCCCGGAGCAGGCCGGCCCGCATGGCGTCGTCGAGGTCGCGGT
The DNA here is from genome assembly GCA_016931595.1 of Candidatus Aminicenantota bacterium. Lineage (GTDB taxonomy): Bacteria > Acidobacteriota > Aminicenantia > Aminicenantales > UBA4085 > JAAZPG01. Next base: position 6,215 of record JAFGEN010000311.1, read on the forward strand.
TGACGTAGGCGATCACATCGGAAACGCGGACGACCTGGCCCTCGAGCGTTGAGGGCAGGTCCTCCTTTTTCCGGTCGAGGATCTTGCCCCGGCCTTTGGAGTGGCGGGCGATGCCGTCGCGGACTTCGAAGCTGAGGTTGAGGCCCTTGCCGTCGTATTCGAGCTTGTCCACCACCCGGAGACTCTGGTCATAATGAGTGAAACCGCCCGGAAGTAAACGGGCCAGGGTCGCTTCGCCGGCGTGGCCGAACGGCGTATGACCGAGATCGTGGCCGAGGGCGATGGCTTCGGTTAAATCCTCGTTGAGTCGGAGCGCCCTGGAAATGGTCCGGGCGATGGCCGATACTTCCAGGGTGTGGGTCAGCCGGGTCCGGTAGTGGTCGCCGAACGGGGCCAGGAAAACCTGGGTTTTATGCTTGAGCCGGCGGAACGACTTGGAATGGAGGATCCGGTCGCGGTCGCGCTGGAAGGCGGTCCGGAAGTCGTGGGGGGATTCGGACCGGACTCGGCCCTTGGAATCGCGCGACCGGCAAGCCTTTGGTGAAAGATGCTGAGCTTCGATCGCTTCCAATTCTTCCCGGATGTTCATGCGGGGATTATAGCAAATTTGATAGAATACCCGCATGGGTACAATCACAGAAAACGTTCGGGCCGTCCTGGCCGGCCTCCCGCCGGGCGTGGAGCTGGTCGCCGCGGCCAAAACCAGGTCCCCGGCAGAAATCCTCGAGGCCATCGAAGCCGGGGTGGGAATCATCGGGGAGAATTATGTCAAGGAGGCCCAGGAGGCCTTCGCCGCGGTCGGACACAAAGCCCGCTGGCATTACATCGGCCATCTCCAATCCAACAAGGTCAAGAAGGCGGTCGAAATCTTCGACATGATCGAGACCGTCGATTCGGTCGACATCGCCCGGGATATCGGCCGGCGGGCCGCGGCGGCCGGAAAAACCATGCCCGTCCTGATCGAAATCAACAGCGGCGAGGAGGACCAGAAGGCCGGCGTCCGGCCGGCCGAGGCCGAAGCCCTGGTCCGGGCCGTCGCCGAAATCCCGAACATCGCCCTTCAGGGCTTGATGACCATGGGCCCCTTCGAAGGCGAGCCTGATGATTTCCGGCCTTATTTCAAAACGACCAGGGAAATCTTCGAGTCGGTGAAAACGCTGGGCCTGCCCGGAGTCGAGATGAAGCACCTCTCGATGGGGATGAGCCATTCCTACAAAGTCGCGATCGAGGAGGGGGCGAACCTCATCCGTCTCGGGACCTTCATCTTCGGGACGCGCGTCTGTCTTACGGCCCGCTGACCCGACCGGACCTCAGATCAGGATCCCCTCGGTCCAGCCGAGCCGGATCAAATCGATATCCTCCGGCTTGCTCTTCCCCAGGCCGTGCTTCGTATCGGCCAGCTCGAGGTAATGGGCCGAGGCCTTCAGGGGGCGGTCCTCGCCGAAGACCTCCCGGCGCTTGGCCTGAATGATCGAGAGACCGATTGCGTCGGCCGCGACCGGGTCCCGGCTGATGATCAGGCCCTTGTACGGCCAGAGAGACGGCTCGCTTGAGCCGTCGGGCCCGCCTCCGTCATACGGAGGGGTCAGCATCGAGAGAATGTTGAGCCGCGTCCGGCCTTTGACCTCCGGCAGGCTCCAGATTCCAGCCAAGCCGGCCCAGGCATCGGCGCTCCAGGCGGCGGGATCGGGGACAAACGCGATGTAATTTTCGAGGCATCCGCCGATTCCGGCCCGGTCATCGATTCGAGCCGGGCGGACATTGATGAGGACCGTGGCCGCCTGGAATACGGGATCGCCGAGAACTCCCCGGTCCGCAATCGAGATCTTGCCGGCCGGGACGCCGGCGTCGATGAGCCGCTCCCGAATCGCTCCCTCCAGCTCCGGCCCGGTCGGCAGGGACGGCCATTCACTGGTTTTGACCCCGACAATATCGTCCGGGCCGACGATTTGTTTCCAGGCGGCGACCGGATCGTTTTCGCCGAAGAGCGTGTTCACCGCTTCATCGAGCATCTTCCGGACGATCATTGCATCGATTTTCCGGCCCTCGCCCACGGCCGCGGCGTCGCGGACAAGGACGACACGGGAATTCCGGGAGACCTGGGTGATCCGGGCTGTCCCGGCGCCCGGCGGGGGCGCGGGAACGGCTTTCGGGCAAGTGAGGCAGCTGCAGCCTACGGCCGAAGCGACCGGGGCGACGGCGGCGGCTTTGAGGAAATCGCGGCGGGTCCATTTTATTCCGGCCATGTTCACGGATTCCTTCTATTCCGCTTTCAACTCGTTCCAGAGCATCATTGCCCGGCAGCCGGCAAAAGCCGTGGCCAGGGCGACGGCCTCCTCGAGCTCCGCCTCGCCGATCCCCATCTCCCGGGCCTTTCGAAGGTGGATTTTTGCGCACGGGACGCAATTGACGGCCAGGGCCAGGGCCACGGCAATCAGTTCCTTGGTCACGACGTCGACCGCGCCGGGTTGAAGGGATGTCCCCATGAAATCCTGGAAGATGTCCATCGCATGGTCCGGCGTTCCCGTCCCCTCGGCGCAGCATTCTTCGGGTTGAGTCGCTTTTTTTTCCATCTTCCTGTTCTCCTGGCCGGATGGGGCCGGCCGTTCGCCCCCGGCCGGGGCGGCGGGGATCGTTTTGACGTTGAAGGAAAAATCATCGGGCCGGGCCGAGACGACGCGTATTCGGCCCTCGGAGGCGTTGATCATGCGGCCGATGATGACGGCTTGGGGCACGCCGGACCGGCTCATGTCGGCCAAGGCGGCTTCGACCCGGTCCGGAGGGAAAGCGATCAGCAAGCCGCCGGAGGTTTGGGCGTCAAAAAGAACGGCCTTCCTGTCCTCGCCGATCCCGGCTTCGAAATCCGCGACGGCTGCGCTGAACTCGGCATTCCGTTCATTGGCCCCGGAATACATTCCCTGCCGGGCGTAATCGAGGACGCCCGGAAGAAGCGGCAGCTCGTCGAGCCAGATTTCGGCCGTCACCCCGCTCTGGATGGCCATTTGGGCCAGATGACCCATCAGCCCGAAACCGGTCACGTCGGTGCAGGCGGTCGCGCCGTTTCCGACCATGACCTCGGCCGCCGCCCGGTTCAGCGTCGTCATGGAGGCCAGCATTGCCTCGACGGCATCGGGACCGGCCCGGCCGATCTGGGCGGCCAGGGAGACGATGCCGGTGCCGAGAGGCTTGGTCAAAACGAGGACGTCGCCCGCCCGGGCTCCGGCATTGGTCGTGAGGTCGTCCTTCCCGACCAATCCCGTGACGGCAAACCCGAACTTGACTTCCTCGTCGTTGATGCTGTGGCCGCCCAGGAGAATCGTCCCGGCCTCGGCCAGCCCGGCCATGCCCCCGCGGATGATTTCGGACATGACCTTGTGGGGGAGACGCTCGATCGGGAATCCGATGATGGACAGGGCCGTGACCGGCCGGCCGCCCATGGCATACACGTCGCTCAGGGAATTCGCCGCGGCGATCCGGCCGAACGTGAAGGGATCGTCCACGCCGGGAGTGAACACATCCACCGTTTGGACGACGGTCGCGTCATCGGTCAGGCAAAAAACACCGGCGTCGTCGGCCGTGGCCGTGCCGACCAGAAGGCGCGGGTCTGAGACCGGCGGGATGGTCTTCAACACCAGGTCCAGGTCCTTCTGGCTGACCTTGCTCGCGCAGCCGGCGTGACGGACGTATTCGGTCAGGCGGACGGCGGCTTGCGGCTCGTCCAAGGGAACCCTCTCCCCCGCGCACGTGCAGACATTCTTTTCCTTGAACAAGAGGCAGGGACAGGGTTTCCGGGGGTCGCAGACGCAATGGCCCAGCTTGATCGACCGGGCCATGACCCGTTTGCGTTTTTCCAGGGCGTCGATAGGTCTTCTCCTTGGGCCGGAGTCAATTCATCGGCCGGTAGAACAGCCGGCAGAAGCAATTCCCCTCGGCCGCGATTTCTTCGTCGATTTCCCGGCAGGGACAACGCGTGTCCTTGGCCGGGTCCAGGGGGTGCGATTGCTTGCAGGGACAGAAATAGTGCCCGAATTCCACAAAGTTCCGGGTCATCAAGCCGACGACCTTGTTGACCCGTTCGGAATCCGCGTTGAAGACCAGGCCGTTCCGGCCGGCGTATTCATCCAGTCGGCGGAAATTCGCCTGATACGATTCGTTTTCTTCGAACTGCGGCATTGAATTTTCCTTCCGGGAAATATATCGTTTTTCCACCGGTGACACAAGACCTGAAACCCCGCGGAATCGGGTTTTGATTTGAAAAATTATTAAGAATCATCCTGATTCGGTATAATTCCCCCTCATGTACATGGGCCGAGAGATTCTCATGCTGTCCCCGCTGATCCTGTATGCCGGGGTCCGCATCGGGATGTTCATTCGGGGCGCGGGAAAACGGATTCTGTGGGCCGCCGTCTTCCTTCTCCTCTGCGCCGGCTATCCGTTTCTGACCAACCGGGGCTCTTCCCTCCCGGAGATGGCCGTTTCGACATTCGGCTACATCTCCCTCCCCTTCCTCTTATATCTCATCATGGCTCTTCTGGCCGCCGATATCCTGTTCGGGCTGGCCCGCCTGGCCGGACTCCTGAAAAAAGAAACGGTCAAGAGGCCGGGATACCGCCGGATGCGCCTAGCCCTGGCCCTGCTCATTCCCTCGGCCGTCATCGCCTTCGGGGCCTGGAACTTCAACCGGATGACGGTCCGCGAATACACGGTCGAGGTTCCCCGCAAATCGTCCAAGGCGGAGGAGATGCGGATCGTTTTCGCCTCGGATTTCCATCTTCAGGCCCGCACCTCGAACCGGGTCATGGAAAAGTTCGCCGACAAGGTCAACGCCCTGGAAGCCGACCTGGTCCTTATCGGCGGGGACATCGTCGAAGGCGGGAACACCCCGGACAAACAGCTGGCCCACGAGGCCGCCCAGTTCCGGAGAATCAAGTCGAATTACGGCCTGTTCGGGGTTCTGGGAAACCACGACTCCTTCGGCGGAGACCGGGCCTCGTTCTTCGAGAAAGCCGGGATCCGGATGCTCCGGGACGAATACATCCGAATCGACGCGGCAGTCTACCTGGCCGGACGCCTGGACGGCCGGTCGCGGCGGGGCGGACCCGAGCGTAAATCGATCGACGAGCTCCTGGCCCCCGTTCCCGAGGACCTGCCGATCATTCTCATCGACCACCGGCCGACCGATTTGGAGAACCTGGCCCGGAGCCGCGTCGACCTCCAGATTTCGGGTCATACGCACAACGCCCAGATCTTTCCCCTGAACTTCTTCGCCCGGAAGGAATACGAGCTCGCCTGGGGCTGGAAGAAAAAAGGCAATGCCCACCTGGTCGTCTCTTCCGGCATCCAGGGATGGGGGCCGCCCGTCCGAACGGCCGGAGCCTCGGAGATCGTCCTCGTTCGGGTTATATTCAGATGACCCCGCGCTCCGCCTGGACCGGCATCCTGGCGATGACCGCCACCGCCTTTCTCTGGAGCATTGCGGGTCTTTTCATCAAGGTCATCGACTGGCATCCCCTGACAATCGCCGGATTCCGCAGCCTGATTGCCTCGGTCGTCGTCCTTCTTTACCTGAAGCGGCCGCATTTCCACTGGTCGTTTCCCCAGGTCGCCGCCGCGGTCATGAACGCGGTCACCATGATCCTGTTCGTCGCGGCCAATAAGACCACGACATCGGCCAACGCCATCGTCCTCCAGTACATCGGCCCGGTCACGACGGCCTTCGTCGCGGCTTGGCTTCTCCGGGAGAGACCGCGCCGGGAGCATTGGGCCGCGATCGTTCTGGTCACGGCCGGAGTCGTGGTGATGTTTCTGGACAAGCTCGGCGGCGGCCGGATGCTCGGAAACATCCTGGCCCTGCTTTCGGGCGTCGCCTTCAGCTTTTATTTCGTTTTCATGCGGATGCAGAAGGACGGCTCGCCGCTGGAGTCGATCCTCCTGGCCCATTGGCTCACGGCCGCCTTCGGGCTGGCGGCGACGCTGTTTGTCCCGGCCCCCCGGTTCACGCTCGGATCCGTCGGGGCGATTCTCGTCCTGGGCTCCATCCAGGTCGGGGTCGCGGCGATTCTCTTCGCCGCGGCCATCAAGCGCATTTCGGCCGTCACGGCCAACCTGATCGCGGTGATCGAGCCGGTCTTCAACCCGCTCTGGGTCTTCCTCGCCCTGGGCGAGGCTCCCGGAACCATGGCCGTCGCCGGCGGAGCGGTCATCATCGCGGCCGTGACCGGGGTGTCCGTCCTCAGCGCCCGCCGGGCCGCCCGAGTCGTTTTATAAACAACCGCCTTTTTTATCCTGGATTATTCATAAATATTTTAAAATTCTCATATTTCTATTGTTTTGTATAAGATAAAAATTTGAGTATTTACCCTTCGGGCGAGCCGATAGGGCCGCATCTGCTTCGTTGCGAAGGGTTCGCAGTCCTCAGGCTCGTTCTTAACGAGGTGAGGGCAGCGTCACCCTT
>JAFGEN010000053.1 GCA_016931595.1 Candidatus Aminicenantota bacterium
CCCCCCTACCTGGACAAGTTCGTCCTGGTCATCGTCCCCAATCTCAACGCCGACGGCAACGAGAAAATCGACCCGCGCAACCGCTCCTACCAGCCCGGACCGGCCGAAGGGGTCGGCATTCGGACCAACGACTGGAACCTCGACCTCAACCGCGACGGGATGAAGATGGAAAGCCCGGAAATCACGGCCGTGGTCACAAACATCCTCAACCGCTGGGAGCCGATCCTTTTTGTCGACTGCCACACGACCGACGGATCCTACCACCAGGAAACCGTCACATATTCCTGGAACGTGAACCCCAACGGCGACCCGGCCGTCCTGGCCTTCATGCGGGACGTCATGATGCCGGCCGTAGATAAAATCGCCGAGGAAAAATACCGGACCCTGACCTGCGGTTACGGCGGATTCATGGACATGAAGGAACCGGCCAAGGGTTGGGCGTCGCTTGACCCCCAGCCCCGGTTCATCGTCAACAGCGTCGGCCTCAGAAACCGCTTCGCCATCCTGATTGAAAACTACGTTTACGCCGACTTCAAGACGCGCGTCGCGGGCAATTACCATTTTCTCAAGTCGATCCTCGACTTCTCCTCGGACCAGTTCGGGGAGATGAAGAAGCTGGCCGCGGAGGCGGATGAGCGGACCGTGCGCCGCGGGCAAAATCCCGGGCCCGGCGACGTCTTCGGCCTGACCTTCGACGTTCTGCCGATCAAGGAGCCCCTGACCGTGCACGCCATCGAAACGGAAACCATCCGGGTCGAGGGCCAGCCCCGGCCGATGCGCCGGCCGACGGGAAAAGTCAACGTCTTGACGGTCCCTTACTATTCCGACTTCATCATCAAAACCTCGGTTCCCTTCCCCGCCGGGTATCTCGTCCCGGTCACCGAGCCGGCCGTCCTGGACCTTCTCCTTCGGCACGGCCTGAAGGTCGAGCGGCTCAAGGAAAAAACCGAAGTCGAGGTCGAAACGTTCAAGGTCAAGGAACTCAAGCCGGCCGAACGGCTTTACCAGGGCCACCGGACCAACACAGTCAAGGGCGAATACGTCAAGGAGAAGGTCGCGTTCCCGGCCGGGACGTTGTTCGTTTCGACCGCCCAACCCCTGGGAAGCCTGGCCGCCTACCTTCTCGAGCCCCAAAGCGATGACGGCCTGGTTCTCTGGAATTATTTCGACAAGTTCCTGGCCTCCTCTTGGGGCGGAGGCGGAGCCGGGACCAGCGTTCCCGTCCATCGTCTCCTCAAGCCCGTTTCCCTGCCCCTGGCGGCGGTGAAATAATCGGAGGAGCGGACGATTCTCAAAGCGCGGCTCTTTCCCCGAAAAAAAAAGGGTGAAGAGCCGGCTCTTCGGGTCTTCAAGGAATTCGCCGGAAGCCTCAACCTGATTGAGGACCTGGAGCATCTGGCCGGAAACATCCTGGGAAAAATCCGGGAGGTCGTCCCCGTCCGCGTGCTCGTCCTTCTCGTCCATGACCCGGATTCGGGCCGGTTTTCCGCGGCCGCCGCGGCCGGTCTTTCCGAGGAGGCGGCCCGGACGGCCTTCCTTCCGCGCGGTTCGCAGCTGGTCAAATGGCTGAAGGTCAATGAAACCGAACTCGTCGTCTCCGGCCGGCGGGGCGGCGCGGACTTCCTTCCGGCCGGAGAAACCGCCGTCCTTCGTCGCCTGGGAATCGGGACCTGTTTTCCCCTGAGCTCGATGAACCGGTTGATCGGAATCCTGATGGCCGGAGGCGAAGGCGAGCGCGGGCGGCTCACCAGGGAAGAAACCTCGTTCATATCCCTTCTCCTCCCCCAGGCTGGAATCGCCCTGGAGAACGCCATTCTCCTCAAGGAGCAACGGGAGCGCCTTCGGCGGATGTCCCGGGCCGACCGGCTGGCCACCGTCGGCGAGCTGGCCGCCGGCGCGGCCCACGAAATCCGAAATCCCCTGACCGCGGTGAGGTCCTCCCTCCAATACCTCGAATCCAAAGTTGCAGACGAGACATCGAAAACCCTCCTGGCCGCGGCCGTCCGCGAAACGACCAGGATCAACGAAATCGTCTCGGCCCTCCTGGCCTTCTCCCGGCCGGCCGAAATCGTCCGGGAACGCCTCGACCTTCGTGAAATCCTGGCCGAAAGCCTCGACCTCGTGGCTTACCAGGCCTCGCGCCGGACGATCGCCGTTGTCCGGGATTTTCCCGGCCCCCTGCCCGTTCTCGGCGACGGAGCCCAGTTGAAACAGCTGTTTCTCAACCTCCTCCTCAACGCCGTCGAGGCCATGCCTTCGGGCGGCACGCTGCGGGTCGAAGGGCGGCGGGAAGCAACCGAAGCGATCCTGGCCTCCGTCATCGATACCGGAGAAGGCATTCCCGACGACCGCCTGGACCGGATCTTCGACCCGTTTTTCACCACCAAGCCCAACGGCACCGGCCTGGGGCTTTCCATCTGCGACCACATCGTCAAGACCCACGACGGCGACATCGAAGTCAAAAGCAAGGAAGGGAGGGGGACGGCCATTCTCGTCCGCCTCCCGCCCGCGCTTGAAACGGACCGGCCATGA
>JAFGEN010000054.1 GCA_016931595.1 Candidatus Aminicenantota bacterium
CCGCGATGACGTCCGATTACCATCAACCCAGCGACAGCGTCGAGAAAGTCGACGCCGAACTGTTTACCAAAATCGTCCAGATGGGCTACCTGACGTCGTTCGCCTACGCCGATAAATAATCGGCGGCGACCGCGACTCCGCCGGAACGTCCACAAAAGCCCCGCTCCCCTTCCGGGGGGGGCGGGGCTTTTTTCTGCCGTTTATCGAGCCTGGATTTTGCCCGAGTGAGTCCCGCTCTTGTATGAGCGGCCGTTTTTTTTTCGTATAATGAATTGACTTCGGATGATGTCCGAATGAATGAAAAGGAGACCGTGATGGCCCAAACAAACCCGTTCAAATACGTCCTCGTCGCGGCGCTCGTCCTCGCCCTCGGAACGCCGGGACTTCCGGCCGGCTTTGCCGGCCAATCCGCCGATGAGATCTTGAAGAAGACATATGAAAAAATCATCGGCAAGTATGCGTTTATCGTCGAGGGGCAAAATTTCTTTCTCGATTTTTACGTTCGCGACGGGAATTTATGGGGTGATTCCGGAGACGGACGCCCCGCGATCTTCACGCCAAAGGAGAATTCGACCGAGGAATTTTCCGCCGACGACCCCGAGACCGGGCATTTTACCGTCGCGTTTCTGAAGAACGACAAAGGCGAATACGACCGCTGCCACGTCGTCGCCCCGGACATCGGGCTGGATATCACCGGCGATAAGATCAAAACGAACGCGATCCCGGTCTAACGGATGCGGTCAACCGCTCGAATCGGCCGCGCCCCCGGTCTGTCCCCTTGACAGGCTTTTGGGGGCGGGGATATGCTCTTCCCCAACATGACGCCGCCGGAGAAACGATGAGCCATTCGCCGTCCGAAGCCGTACCGCAAAGAGGGCCGGCCGAGCGCCCGGTCCGCATCTGGGAAATCGATTTCCTCCGCGGGCTGGCCATCATCCTGATGGTCGGCTATCACCTCCTCTTCGACCTGGGAACCTTCGCCCAAGTGCCTCGTTTTCTCGGTTTTTCGACCGACCTCTCGACGACAGCCTGGACGTTCGCCCAGTATGCGTTCGCCGGCCTCTTTGTCGTCCTTTCGGGAATCAGCTCAACCCTGACCCGAAGCAACATGCGACGGGGCCTGCGGCTTCTGGCCGTCTCGATGGCCGTGACCGGGGTCACGTACGCTTTTGACCGGAACTCGGCCGTCTGGTTCGGCATCCTTCAGTGCCTGGCCGTGTCCATGCTCCTCTATGGAGCTGTGTTCGAAAAGAAGAAAGCGGCGGTTTCGGCCGCCTGGGGCCTCCTGGTCTTCGGGCTCGGCTTCGCCCTCCCCGCCTTTCAGCGGGCCGTTCCCATCCGATTCGACTGGCTTCTCCCCTTGGGGATCCACAGCCCCTGGTTCTCCTCGTTCGATTATTTCCCCATCATCCCGTGGCTCGGGATTTTTTTGATCGGGAGCGCCCTCGGGAAAACGGTCTACTCATCCCGGAAGAGCCTCATCCGCCGCCGCCTGCCGGGAACGTTTTTCAATTTCGCCGGCCGGTATTCCCTCTGGATCTATCTCGCCCATCAGCCCGTCATCATGGGCCTTCTCTATCTGTTGACCCTGGATTGATTTTCATTTGTCCTTGTCGGCTCAACCGCTGTCCCGTCCGGCCGAAATGACCGCCTCATTCGTGGCGAATGGAATCGACGGGATTGGCAAGGGCCGCCCGAAGCGTTTGGAATGAAACCGTGCCGATCCCAATCATAAACAGGAGGCCCCCCGAAAGCAGGAAGATCCAGGGGGCCAGATCGATCCGATAAGCGAATCGAGACAGCCAGCGAGACATGAAATAGAAGGCCGCCGGCCAGGCGATCACATTGGATATGAGGACCCATTTCAGGATATTCAGGGACAGAAGGCTCATCACCCGGAAAGCCGAAGCACCGAGAACCTTGCGTATGCCGATCTCCCGAAAACGCCTTTCCGCCATGAAGACCGACAATCCGAACAATCCGAGGGAGGAAATCAAGATCGCCAGGAACATGAAAGCGCCGATGAGTCGTTCGAACCGTTCATCGTCCCCGTATTGGGCCGCGGCTTCCTCGTCGAGGAAACGGTATTCGAGAGGCGCGTCCAAGTTGAACCTTTTTTCGGCGCCCTTGAGGGACGCGATGACGGCAGCCGTGTGATCCGGCCTGGCCTTTACGAACAGATATCGATACGGCATGATCCGGTCGTCATGAAACATCGCCAAGGGCTCCAGCCCCTGATCGAGCGGCCTAAAATTGAAATCCTTGACCACTCCGATGACGGTGAAGGCCTTCTCTCTGTTCAGGGCCGAGATCCGCAGGCCGACGACCTCGTTTTTTCCCAAAAGCGAGGCCAATCGTTCATTGATCACGATGTCATCGCTTTGTGAAGGCGTTTCCGGACCGAAAAATCGTCCCTGGACGAGGCGAAGGCCGAACATCTCGGCAAAGTCATGATCCACTTCGAAAAACGTGATTTCGGGACGGGGATCGGGCGCGCCTTCCCATTCTCCGCTGACGACGATGGAGGCGACGTTGAACGGTAAATCCGACGCGACGGACACACGCTCGATGGAGGGATTCTGCGTCAATTCCGATTTCACACGGGGATACGCCTTGGCCATTTCCCCTTGAATCGGGCAGTAGATGATCGCGTCCCGGTTATATCCCGGGTTTCGGGTTTTCATGAACCGGACTTGGGAAGCGATGACGACGAACCCGATGATGAAGACGATGGAGAGCGCATACTGGGTCAGGACGAGGACTTTGCGGAAGCCCGCCCGGTTTTCCCTCGGCCGGGAATCGCCCTTCAGCATGCGGATCGGCTTCAAGGAGGAAAGGACGAACGCGGGATAAAGGCCGGACAGAATCCCGGCCAGCAGGGTCATTCCCAGGATGACCGGCCAGGGCGTCGCCGCCCAAAGATCACCCGGACCGATCTCAAGACCGGTCAGTTTCCGGAAGACCGGAAGAAGGAGAACGACAAACGCCATGGCCGTAACCAGGGAGAGAAACGAAAAAAAGAAAGCCTCTCCGAGAAATTGGCCGATGAGAGTCAAGCGCCGCGC
>JAFGEN010000312.1 GCA_016931595.1 Candidatus Aminicenantota bacterium
AAAAACGACCGCCGGGTCCACACCCGCTTTCCTCCGGAGCCGAACGGTTACCTCCACATCGGCCACGCCAAGTCCATCTGCCTGAATTTCGGACTGGCCGCCGACTTCCACGGCCTCTGCAACCTCCGCTTCGACGACACCAATCCCGAAACCGAGGACCCCGAATACGTGGCCTCGATCAAGGAGGACGTCCGCTGGCTCGGGTTCGACTGGCAGGACCGCGAATACTATGCCTCCGATTATTACGAAAAGCTTTATGAATTTGCCGAAGCCCTCATCCGGAAGGGGAAGGCTTACGTCTGCGACCTTCGGGCCGAGGACGTCACCGCGACCCGCGGCACGCTGACCAAGCCGGGAAGCGAGAGCCCATATCGCGGCCGGACAGTGGAGGAAAGCCTCGACCTCTTCCGCCGGATGCGGGCCGGGGAGTATCCCGACGGCTCGCGGAGCCTTCGGGCTAAAATCGACATGAGCCATCCCAACATGCTCCTCCGCGACCCGGTCATGTATCGGATCAGGCGAGCCCACCATTACCGCCGCGGGGACGCTTGGTGCATCTACCCGACCTACGACTGGGCCCACGGCCAGTCGGACTCGATCGAAGGCATCACCCATTCGATCTGCACTTTGGAGTTTGAGGTCCACCGGCCTCTTTACGACTGGTTTCTCAACGAGCTCGGAATCCACCATCCGCGTCAGATCGAGTTCGCCCGGCTCAACCTCAGCCACACCGTCCTCAGCAAGCGCAAGCTCCTTCTCCTGGTGAATGAAGGCCGGGTCGACGGCTGGGACGATCCCCGGATGCCGACGATCTCGGGCCTGCGTCGCCGTGGCTATCCGTCGGCGGCCATTCGGAAATTCGCCGGCTTGATCGGGGTGGCCAAAGTCCCCAGCATTGTCGATCTGGCTTTTCTGGAAAGCTGCGTCCGGGAGGACCTCAACAAGACTTCGGCCCGGGCCATGGCCGTTCTTCGTCCCCTGAAGGTCGTTCTGACCAATTACCCCGAGGACAAGGTCGAGATGCTTGACTGCGTCAACAATCCGGAGGATTCCTCGGCCGGGACGAGGCAGGTCCCGTTTTCCAGGACTCTCTTCATCGAGCGCGAAGATTTCATGGAGGATCCGCCGAAAAAATTCTTCCGGCTTTCTCCCGGCCGGGAGGTTCGCCTGCGCTACGCCTATTTCATCACCTGCCGGGAAGTCGTGAAGGACCCGGGAACGGGAGAAGTCGTCGAGGTCCGCTGCACCTACGACCCGGAAACGCGGGGCGGCGACGCCCCTGACCACCGGAGTCCCAAGGCCACCCTTCATTGGGTGTCGGCCGCCCATGCCGTCGAGGCCGAGGTCAGGCTCTATGACACGCTTTTTTCAAAACGCGACCCGATGGAGCTCGAGGAAGGGGAGGACTGGCTGGACAATCTCAACCCGGCCTCTCTCCAGACGATCCGAGGGGCGAAATGCGAGCCGATGCTGGCCGGCGCCCCGTCCGGATCGTGCTGGCAGTTCGAACGGATGGGCTACTTCATCGCCGATACGAAGGATTCCCGCCCCGGAGCCCCGGTCTTCAACCGCACGGTGACTCTTCGCGACACCTGGACCAAGATCCAGAAATCCGGCAAGGCCGACGGCTGATTTTGTAAGTTTCCCGATTTTTTGGCAACCTTTTGCCCGAGCCCGCCGTATCCCTTTATGTACGTAAAATATGTACATGGATTACGTCCTAAAAGCGAGGTGCCCATGGACATCCTGACGGTGCTCGAACAAGTCGTTCTGACCGCGATCATCGTGCTGAAAGGCGAGGCCTACGGCGTATCCCTTAGCCGGAAGACGAGGGAGCTCTCCGGCAAGACCATCATGTACGGTTCGCTCTACAACCTTCTCGATCAACTTCATAAAAAAGGGTATGTCACCAAGCGGTTGAAGACTCCCTCACCCGACGAGGGCGGACACGAGCGGATCCTGTATACGGTGACCCCCGCCGGACTGAAGGCCCTGAAAGAAGCCCAATCCCTGCAAACCGTGCTTTGGGACAGCCTTCCCGCTTACGCCCGGAAGAATTGAGCATGAAAAATCGGTTAGAGCCTCCCCGCCCGGCCCGTCGGATACTGGCGCATCTGAGATATTACTCCTCCTCGCACCAGATCCAGCGCGACCTCGAGGACGAATTCCGGCTCCGGTTATCCGAGGGAAGCCGGACCCGGGCCCTGTTCTGGTACTGGAGGCAGGTCCTCTTCGCCCTGTCGGCGAATATCAAGCGTCGCTTCTCCTCAGGAGGAATCATGCTGCGCAACTCTTTTCTGGCCGCGTTCCGCGTCATCCGGCGTCACCGGCTCTTCTCCTTCATCAATATCGCGGGGTTGGCCGCGGGAATCGCCTGTTGCATCCTGATTTCCATCTGGGTGCGCGAGGAGATGAGCGTGAACGGCTTTCATGAAAAAATCGACCGCCTGCATCTCGTTCGGAGCCGTTTCCGGTCGGGGGACGCGGCGAATGAAATCTCGGGGACGCCTCCACGGCTGGGACCCGCCTTGTCCGCGGAATACCCCGAGGTTTTGGGCATGGCCCGCCTGTTCAACTGGCAGCCTGAGATTCTGCTGAAAACCGACCTGGGCGTCTTCAGGGAAAAAGTCCAATTCTCAGACAACTCCCTGTTCAATCTGTTCACCTTCCCGATGGTCAAGGGCGGAGGACCCGGGGAGGCTTGGGGTGCTTCCGACATGGTCGTCTCGGAACGGCTGGCCGCCAAGCTGTTCGGAGACCGGGATCCCGTCGGGCAAACCGTCACTCTCGACAACCGGATCGCCCTGCAGATTCGGGCGGTCATGAAAAATATCCCGGCGAATTCGACCTTAAAATTCGAAGCTTGGGCGCCGTTCGAAGCGTTCATCCAATTCAGCGGCCAATCCGGTTTCCTGGACAATTGGGGCAATTTTGCTTTTCGGACCTACGTCGAGCTTGAAGGCTCGGTTAGGCCCGAAGCCTTCGGCAAAAAGATCGAAGGAAGAATCAAAAAGGCTGTTCCGGAAGCTTCGATCGAATCCTTCGTTTATCCGTTCAAAGATTATTATCTCGACCTCCTGGAACGCGGCCAGACGATCAGGCTCTTTTCCCTGATCGCCGTCCTTGTCCTTGTCATGGCCTGCATCAATTTCGCCAATCTCTCCACGGCCCGGGCGGAACGGCGGGCCCGGGAGGTCGGCATCCGCAAGAC
>JAFGEN010000313.1 GCA_016931595.1 Candidatus Aminicenantota bacterium
CCTGGATTTCGGCGACCTCGACGACCTGCGAAAAAAATACGGCGAGGGAACGACCGTCTTCCCCCTCCCCGACCCGGGCGAAACCCGGCCCGCCCTGATCGTCAAACCCCACCGCGACTCCGCCTTCATCGAAAAAAACAATCCCGAGGTCGGAAATTGGGCGGAGATCTGACGGGTATCAGTCGTAGGGCCACATGGCCCGGTCAAAATCGTCGGCGCGAAGAAGGCCGTTCTCCGGCGCCCGATCCTTCCGCGGCTTTCGGGCGGTGATCCACGTGCCGTGGAGTCCGGGAGTGGACAGAAGAACCGCCCGCTCGAATCCGCAGGCATAAAGCAGCCGGACGAGATACCGTTTTCCCAGTCCCTTTTCCAGTGTCCCTTGCGTTCGCATGGCCTCGACGGCCGCCGCGTGGGTCAGAAGACCGGCCCCGTCGTCATCCGGATGATACTGCTCGGACAGGACGATCTTGCCTCCCGGGCGAAGGACGGCAAAGGCCCGCGAGAGGACCTCATCCTCCCGGAGACAATGATGGAGCGAATCGAAGATCACGACGGCGTCGAAACGGCGTTCGGAAGCGAAGGTCTGGCTGTCGGCCCGGACGAATTCCGCCCGGACGCCGGCCTTGGCCGCGTTCTCACGACCGATGTCCAAGGACGCTTCGTTGACGTCCACCCCCACGGCCGCGAATCCGCAGCGGGCCAGGAAAATCGTCGTCCAGCCGCATCCGCAGCCAAGGTCCAAGACCTCCGCTCCCGGCCACAAGCGGAGGAGTTTGATCATCGCTCCCGCGGCCATGATGTAATCGCCGCTGTCATTCTGCGGTTCGCTGAACGGCTTGTTCCTCTCGAACGGATGGTCGACGGGATAAGCCGATTCCGCCTCAGCCTGATAGTCGCGCCCCGTCAACTCCTTGAACAAGGCGGCCTGTCCCCGGGCGGCGGATTCGAAATCAGGGAGGCTCCCGGCCGCAAACCAGGATTCGTCGTAAAGGAGCTCATACCGATTTCGAAAATGGGTCAGCCGGGCGCCCGTCCCCCGGAACGCCTCGATGATCCGCCGTAGAGCCTCCGGCGCGGGATTTCCGATCATCAGGACGGCCTCGTCGAATTTAAGCCAGCCGGCGATCTGGGGGATTCGGGAGACGTCGCCCAAAACCCGAACGCCCTCGATTCGGCGGAAGGCCTTGCCCGGGTCGTCGTCCACGAAACCGACAACCGCGTACTCCGGATTGACCGCCCTCTTCAAGTCGCGGATAAAGCGCGATCCGCAAGTTCCAGCCCCGATCAGGAGGAGTTTTTTACGGACCGCGGGCCGCCCGTGCCGCTCATGGGCCAGCCGGTCGGCCAGGCGCACTCCCAGGCTCACGGTGAGGACGAGGAGAAACTCGAGAAAGACCGCGCTCCAGGGAAGGTCCCGAAGCGGCCGGGCCGCCGGCAAGAGAATTTTTCCCAGGACGAGCAGGACCGCGGGCGGCAGGACCGCCGCCGAGACCCGGACGGCATCATCCGTCGAGAAAAATTTCCAGGTGACCGGAAAGACGCGAAAAACGGAGAAGCACAGCAACCTCGCGGCGACGAGACCGGCGCCCAGAAGCAGGAGCGATCGGCGGACCTGGAAACCGGGAATTCCCTGGAAGGCGATGATCACGGCCGCGCCGTAGGAAAAGGCAAGGATCGATGCATCAAACGCGATCTTGATCCACCGGTTTCGCGTTTCCGTGTTCATGTCTCTCCTTGCTCCGAGTCGGCGAAGGCGTCCTTCAGAAGCTTGCTCTGCCGGGTGAAGGCCAGGCGGGGACTCGTCGTCTCCTTCATCAAGGCGATCTCCTGTGTTAATAACCGCCCCATGTACATGGTATAAGTCGCCGGTTTCCGGGACTCGCGCTTGAACAAGGGATGGTCGCGGTTGACATAGACGACGTTGCCCTCTGTAAAGCATTCGGGGCCGCTTTCCCCGAAAAAGTCCAAGCAGACCGAAACGGCCTGCTCGTTGAACTTGATCCGGCGGACGATGGCATTCGGGGTGATCTTCTTGACGAGCGGGTTTTTCCGTTTCTTTAGAGTCTTCTTCTTCGGGGGTGTCGAGCCGGGATTCCCCGCCTTAACCTCCCCCCCTCCCTCGCTTTTCCGGCCTTCCTCGGCCGCCGCTCCGCCCACGCCCCCGAGCTCTCCCAGGGGGATGGGGCCGAAGGGGGAAAAATCGGGATTCAAGGCCAGGGCCCGATGGATTCTCCGCAAGGCGTCCTTGACCGCCCGGCCGGCCCGGAAATCTTCCCGCCGGTCGGCTTCCTTGCCCAGCTTTCGCTTGATGATCCCGACGATCTTCTCCATGACCGCGAGAAACTGCTGGTACTCCTCAGAGTCGACGGCGAAATTCGACCGGTCCGAGGTGACCGGGAGAAAATTGGCATGGATCTCCCCCCGGACGCGGGCCACGGCCTTGCCCCACGTTTCCATCCCGAACAGCTCCCTTTTGATGGTCGCCCCTTTGACCTTGACCTCGATGCCTAAATCCTTGGTCGAGGCCGCCGTCTTCGGGACGATGATGATTTCGCCGGTCACCAGTCCCGCCGGACAGCCTTCCAGAACCGGGATGCGCTGGCCGGTATAGCTCCGCGGCTCGAGGCGTCGGCCGTTCAAGTAAACCGCAAAGCGGGGAGCCTTCAGGGGACATCCGTCCTTGATCTTCTCCTCGGCGTCCTCGAGGGCGAAGGTCTTGGTCAAGCCGGACAGGGTCACGGCCGTTCCGTCGGCGCGGGCCGGGTCCGGAGTGAAGATCTCGCAGGGAAGCTGCCAGGTCGTTTTGGCCTTTTCCCATTCCTCCTTATCGAACACCACCCGGGCCGCGAAATCGCCCCGTTGGGTCTGGACCTCAAAGCGTGTCGCCGCGGCCAGGGAGGCGAACTTTCCGATGCCGAATTGGCCGACCCGCTCCCGGCCGAATTTCGGAGAAACAGACCGGGAGACCTTCTCGTCCGATCCGACGTTGAAATACTGTTTCAAGCCCTCAGCGTCCATGCCGGAGCCGTCGTCCTGGACCGTGATCCGGTCCGTTCCGATATAAACCAGGACCTCGGTCGCATCCGCATCGTAAGCGTTATTGACGAGCTCCCGAAGAAGCTCGACGCTCTCCTGGTACAACCGCTCGCCCAGGGCGATGATGTGGCGCTTGTCGACGGTGACTTCGAGGCTGCGTTTTTCCTTGACCTTCATCGATTCGGTCCCTTCACGGGCATAAGGATATTGCGGGGGGGAAGCCTTGTCAATGAAC
>JAFGEN010000314.1 GCA_016931595.1 Candidatus Aminicenantota bacterium
CTACGACATCCCGATGCGGATCATCGACCACGAAGGCCGTCGCTTCATCGTCAAGTGACCCGTCGACCCGATTTTATGGTAGAATTCGTTCTTTAAAATGAAGACGAAAATCCGCTATCTAAACGGGAGCCGGCTCTACCGGGCCTTCGTCGCCGGCGGAAATGCGGTCATCCGCGATCATTCCTACCTGAATAAAATCAATGTCTTTCCGGTGCCCGACGCCGACACCGGCACGAATTTGGCCTCGACCATGCGGGCCATTGCCCAGGGAGCCAGGGCCCATTTATCGATCCGACACACCTTCCGGTCCATGGCCGACGCCGCCCTGGCCGGAGCCCAGGGGAATTCCGGAATCATCTTCGCCCAGTTCCTCCACGGCCTGAGCCGGGAAGTCGGGGGGGAACAACGCCTCACAACCCGGGCATTCGCTGAGTCCGTCCGCAAGGCCGTCGGCCACGCCCACCGGGCGATCTCCTCCCCCGTCGAAGGGACAATGATCACCGTCATGCGCGACTGGGCCGAATCGCTTTTCCGGCTCCGCGAGTCCACGGCCGATTTCACCGACCTCATGTCCGCTTCAATCGCCGACGCCCGCAAGTCTCTCCGCGAAACTCCCCGCAAGCTCGCCGTCCTGGCCAAGGCCGGCGTTGTCGACGCCGGGGCCAAAGGATTCGTCGATTTTCTCGAAGGCATCCTCCATTACATCAAGAAAGGGAAACTCGCCCGAACTCCTTTGCAGGAAATCGTCTGGTCGCCGGAAGAGACGAAGACCCCCTCCCGGGACAAGTCCATCCATAACCGCTACTGCTCGGAGGCCCTTCTGACCGGGACCGCCCTGGACGTCGAGCACATCCGGGCCATCGTCTCCCGTTACGGGGATTCGGCCGTCGTCGCCGGGTCCGAAGAACGGGTCCGTCTCCATGTCCATACCAACGACCCGGCCGGGCTCTTCTTTGAGATCAAGGACGCCGGGGCGATCGCCCAGATTAAAGTCGACGACATGAAGAAGCAGTACGAGGCCGCTTGGCATCCGAAATCCAAGACAGCGTTCGTCGTCGACTCCACCTGCGACCTTCCGGCCGCCTGGGTCGACGACCGGCAAATCCATGCCCTTCCCTGCCTGGTCACGTTCGGCGAACAAGTCTTTCTCGACAAGCTCACCATCTCCCCGGACCGTCTTTACGGCCTGTTGGCGGAAGGCGATATCCGGCCGAAAACAGCTCAGCCGGCGTTGAAGACCGTCCAGAACACTCTTGCCTATCTGACCGGCCATTATGAATCGGTCATCATCCTAACCCTTTCGGACAAGCTCTCCGGAGTTCACCGGACCTGCCGAACGGCCGCAGCCGCTCTGGCCGGGAAAAAGATCACGGTCATCGATGGACGGACCGTTTCAGCCGCCTCGGGTTTGCTGGCCGCCCGGGCTTCCGAAATGATCGATTTCGGGAAAAGCCATGACGAGGTCGTTACAGCCCTGGAGTCATGGATTCCGAAAACACACCTTTACGTCGACGTCCAGACGATGAAATACGCCGTCAGAAGCGGCCGTGTCGGGCGTGTCAAAGGGTTGCTGGCCCGGGCCTTGGGATTAAAACCCGTCATCGGCGTTTCCGCCGAAGGCCGTCTGGAAGCTGCGGGAAAATCATTCAGCCGGTCGGGCAATCTGAACGGGATTGTCCGGACCGTGGAGGCGGCCGTCGGCCGGCGTCCTCTCTGGGGTTACGCCCTGGTCCATGTCCGGAATCCCGAACGGGCCGGGCTGTATGCTGAAAAATTCGCGGCCGCCCTAGGGCGACCGCCGCTCTTCACCGTGGAAGCCGACCCGGCCATCGGCGTCCACGCCGGTCTCGGCGCCGTCGGCGTGGCCATCCTCCACGAATAATCCAGTCCGGCCCCGATCCTGTCAGCCCTTGAGCTCCGAAGTGCAGTTCGGGCAGCGAACCGCCTTGGACGGAATGGTCGAGAGGCAGAAGGGACAGTCCTTCGTCGCCGGTGCGGGCGGGTCGGGTTTCCGCATCTTATTCATTTGTTTGACGATCAGAAACATGACGAAGGCGACCACCGCGAGGTCAAGCAGCGCGTTGATGAACAGGCCGTAATTGATCGTCGCCGCCCCGGCCGCCTTGGCCGATTCAAGGGTCGCATGACCCTGACCCGAAAGGTCGATGAACAGTTGGGAAAAATCGACCTTTCCGAAAAGCAGTCCGATCGGGGGCATCAACACGTCGTTGATGAATGATGTGACAAGCTTGCCGAACGCACCGCCCATGATGAAGGCCACGGCCATGTCCACCAGGTTGCCACGCATCGCGAATTTTTTGAATTCCTTGAACATCACATCTCCTCCTCGGTTCAGGTGAGTTGGTTTCATCTTATGCTCCGGACGGACGACGGTCAACCGAGAAC
The DNA here is from genome assembly GCA_016931595.1 of Candidatus Aminicenantota bacterium. GTDB lineage: Bacteria > Acidobacteriota > Aminicenantia > Aminicenantales > UBA4085 > JAAZPG01. The sequence continues at coordinate 2,407 of JAFGEN010000314.1, forward strand.
CTGTCATTCCCCCGGCGCTTGTATTAGAATATCGCCCGAAGGCGAGGATTCCCCAAGGTGATGTCATGTTAAAAAAATGCAGCTTGTTTCTTGCGGTTTTCCTGACTTTTTCCGCCCTGGCGCCGGCCGAAATCGCCAGTTTGTCCCATCTGTTCCTCCTCGGCCGCGGGGTGAAGGATACAGACGGCGACGGACTGGGCGACCGCGTCACCCTGACGATCATCATTCCCGACACACCCTCGGCCGTCGAGCTGGCCCTGGCCGCCGATATCGCTGCCCGGGCCAACCTCGAGAGCCTCGTTCAAGACTTCGCCCTGGTCAAACGGGAAGCCGAAATTGCGGATTTTTACGCTATTGAAAGCCCCATTTTGATCGGGCTGAACGTGAAGGCGGCTAAGCAGGTCGCCCGCGACGGCGGCCTGGAAATTCCGGCTCTCGCCCCGGGTCAAGGATTCGTCGGCGTTTTCAACTCCAAGAACCAGAACGGACTGATCCTGGCCGCCGGGTCGGAGGATGCTCTTCTCAAGGCCGGACGGGCGTTCTTTCTCCGCTGGCCCTATTTTTGGGACATCTGGGGCCGGGAAATGGGCCCAACCTACGATACCCTCGAAAAGGACATCGTCTCCTATCTCCGGGACGAGGGCGTTTCCCTCCAGCGGACGATTTTTCGCTCAGTCTTTTACGAGTTTCCGAATCTTAAGGGCAGGCCCGGAGCGCTGAAAAAGCTTATGTTCAACCGGGGGGAAGTCAAGAATCTGGACGTCGACATCTTCTTCACCGACGACGAGGACCAAGCACGGTCTTTTCGAGCCTTCGATTCCCTCCGCACCCTTCACCGGCGCGGACTTAAATCCGAGACCCTGTCCTACTCCGGCTGCGCCGGCCTGACCTTCACCCTCCGCTACGGCCGGTCCGTCCGAACGACCGTCGTCCCCCGCCTCGGGCACCCGAAGAGGATGCTGACGCCGTCGTATAAGAATCCGCCCCGGCCGGCCGACGCAGGGAAGGAATTCGACCTCCTTTCTCTCTTCACGACAAAGGGGGTCTACGGCGACTTGAATGCCGACGGCATTCCGGACACGGTGGACGGCCGGATCGTCGTTCCATCCTCGGCCGCAGTCCGGGCCGTGGCTCCCCTCGCCTCCAAGTTTGTCCTCCGGACGGCCGGGGCCGCCTTTCCCTTGGTTTATCTCGATTCGGAAATCGAGACACACAAACACGTCGTCGCCCCGGTGCTGGTCGGAGACAACTCCCTGACCCGGGAATTGCGCCGGGTCGGCAAGCTCGTCCTTCCGCCCCTGGAGAACGCGTCCGGCTTGATCCGGGCCGTCCCCCAGGCCTTCAATAAATCCTCGGCCCTCGTGGTCGAGGCCGCCGACCCGCTCGGCCTTGAAAAAACCCTCGCCTTCCTCGGAGGCCCATTTCCTTATTTCGACATCGCCCGGGACGGCCGGCCTCAACTGTCTGATGCGCTGGCTGACGTCGAACGGTTCTTCAGGGGGGAAAAGGGGGCGGCCGAAGCAAGATTTTCCCTCGAAACCAAGAAAATCCTTGAAAGCCTCAAGGACAAGGACCTGGAATCGCTCAAGGCCGAAGTCCTCCTTCCCCGGGCCGCCCCGGACTTCGAGGAACATCTTCGGTCCGCGGCAGCCGAGATAGTGAAAGCCCCGGCCCTGGACGTTCGGGCAGACACCCTGAAGGGATCCAAGCGGATTTTCGAAAAAGAACGGACGTTTTCCTGGGAAGCCGATGAGGCCCTGTCCATCCTCAAGGAAAAACTCGCCGGCCTCGGCGGAAGCGCCGGGCCCGTTACGATCAGCCTCGGCCTCAGCGAATCCCCCGAGAGCCGGGCCCGGATCAAGGCCCGGGTCGAGGAGATGGCCGCCGGCGCGCTCCAATCGGGCAAAGCCGAGGTCGAAGTCCTCTCGGCCTACAAGCAGGGATTTTTCTGGATCGTCGAAAAAGCGATCCCGGCCCTGAAGGGAAAGCCGGTCTCTCGGCTGACGATCCGATTTCCCGCGGCCGCGGAGGACCTGGAAAAACCGAAACGTTTTTATTCGGAATCGGCCCGCTGGCTCCAGGAGCTCTATCCCATCGATGAAATCATCGCCCGGGATCTCGGTCTTCCCCTGGACGCGGTCCAGTTCGAGATGACGGATGCCGAAGTCCCGGTTTATGAGCTTTCGGCGGTCGATGCCAGGAACGCTGTCCTCTGGTCCGGGTCCTTTGCCCCGAGGGTGCGGGAGACTCTCTACCTCAAACCCCTGCCGGAGTGGGGAACGGTCCAGGTCGCGACCGGCTGGATCCGCCTGCAAAACGGGCTGGAGACCATCCTGGATGAGACCCTGCCGACCGACCTGGAACGGCTCTGGTCGTATTTCCAGGAGGAAGGGCTTGGCCCGGTCCTCGATCACGTCATGAAGAAGACGGGAGGGATCCCGACGTTCACCAAGCAGCCCTATTTCAAGCAACTGAAAATCGAAATCTGGGCCAGCGAGCCCGATTTTCGGCTGGGACTGGACGAGGAAATCTCGAGTTCGCTCGAGGCCCTCCACGACGAGATCTATTTCGACACGCTCGATTTTCTTCGGGGCGTCACGGAAATCGACGCCGGGGAGGAGGAGATCCCCGAGGATTCGTCCCGCTTCAGCGCCCCGGGCAACGTCTTCCCGGTCATTCATCCGTCGACCGAAGACGGCCCGCCGAAAATCAAGATCACCTTTGAGGACTGGCCGGCGACGTCTCCCCGGCTGATCCTGTCCTGGAAGGAACGCGGACGGGAAGAGCTTTCCCGGACGATCCCCTTCAACCCGGTCAAAACGAAAAGCCTGACCCTTCCGGCCCTGGTTTACAGCGGCCTGGAGGAAAAGATCGACCGGCTGATTTTCGACCTTGAAATCGAGAAGGAATCCGATTACCTGGGCCTGCTCGAACTCCTGGCTGCCTACCGCTTCCTCCAGGGCGGCGGCATCCTGCCCGACCCGTTGGGCTTTCCCCGTCTGAACGGCCTCACGTTCGCAATCCGATGCGGAAAACTGTCCAAGGAGGAAACCGTCCCGGCGGCTTCCGCTTCGCTCGATTCCGGACTTCCATCTCCCCCGCCCCTCCCCCCGGGAGCTCCGATCGTCGACACGTCCCTGATCATGTCGCCGGAGATGGTCGAGGAAGCCGTTGCCCGATTGGCCGTCTTCCCGTCCCTTCAGACTTACGTCGCCGGACGGTCTTACGAAAACCGCCGCGTTCCGGTCATCGAGGCGACCTTTCCGTCCGGCCCGAACGTTTCCATCCCCCGCTTGATCTCCATGAAGCCGACTCTCTATCTCAGCGGGCGCCAGCATGCCAATGAAGTCTCCTCGACCGGCTACATCCTGAAGCTGGCCGAACTCCTGGCCACGGACAAGGCCATGCAGGACGCCGTCCGGAAGGTCAATTTCGTCCTCCATCCGATGGAGAATCCCGACGGGGCGGCCTTGGCTTATTCCCTCCAGGAACTCACTCCATTCCACAGCCTCCATGCCGGGCGCTACAGCGCGTTGGGCCTGGAGATCGGGACAATGACCGGTTCCGCCCGGCCCCTTCTTCCCGAGGCCGCGGTCCGGCGCAACCTCAACGCCAAATGGTTTCCGGACATCTTCCTTAACCTTCACGGCTATCCCTCGCACGAATGGGTTCAGCAATTTTCGAATTATTCCCCGTACCTGTTCCGGGATTACTGGATTCCCCGGGGTTGGTTCGCCTATATCTCTTCGGTCAGCCTCCCGATCTACGACCGCTTCAAAACCGCAGGCGAGGATGTCAGGTCGTATATCATTTCCGAAATGAACGCCAACCCGGCCCTCATGGAATCAAACCGGAAATTCTACGACCGGTACGCCCGCTGGGCCTCGAGGTGGCAGCCGCACCTGGCTGATCTCGAAATCGAAGGCGGTCTGAACCTCTACGCCAAACGGCGCTCCTCGACCGAAAGCCGCCTGACCGCCCGAAGCCGAATGACCTACGTCGAGGAAACGCCCGAGCTGATGGACGAGACGGCCCGCGGCGCCTGGCTCGATTTCCTCTCGACCCAGGGATTGGCCTACCTTCGGGCTCACATCAAGTACCTCTCCACGGCGAAATTCGACGTCGTCCGGGTCGAGGAGGAAGCCTCGGACCGCATCCGGATCCAATTTATCCGCGGAAGACCCGGCATTATCGAAAAATGAGCGATTTGCTTTTAAAAAACCGATTGTGTTAATATTCTTGACAGTAACCGGAAAATGGACACCGTTTATTCTTTCCTGATCGTCGGCAACAACTCCGGAATCTACGATCAGCTCGGGTCCGCCAACCCCTCTGCGGATATCCGACTTTACTTCTGCGGTCGGGATGAGAACATTCCGAGCTTCGTCCAGACAAATGGCATTCGTTCCGTCCTGCTCGACGCGGGCGATAAACCCGAGGAATGCCGCATCCTTCTTCGGGAGCTCAAGGCCTTTGATCCGCTGCTCCAGGTCGCCGTCACCGGGCCGCCGGTTTCACCCGAAGAGGCTCTCGAATGGGTGAACAGCGGGGCCCTCGACTACTTTCCCCAGCCGGTGGAAGCGGAAATCGTTTTCGGGTCGCTGCGGCGGGTCTTCGAACGGCAGGAGCTCCGCCGGGAAACGAGTCTTCTCGAGCGGAAGCTCGAGAAAAAGTACGTCTTCCAGGGAATGGTCTCCCGGAATCCGGCGATGCTCGACCTGTTCGCCCTGGTCGAACGCATCTCCCGGCATTTCTCGAGCGTCCTGATCACCGGTGAAACGGGGACGGGCAAAGAACTCATGGCCCGGGCCCTCTTCCAGCTGAGCGAGACGAAGGCCAGGCAGCTCGTCGTTTGCGACTGCGCCTCCATCCCCGATACGTTGTTCGAATCGGAGCTTTTCGGCCATGTCCGGGGCGCCTTCACCGGGGCCGACCGGACGAAAAAAGGCCTGTTCGAGGAGGCCCACGAGGGAGTCATCTTCATGGACGAGATCGGGGAGATCCCCCTGCTCGTCCAGTCCAAACTCCTCCGGGTCCTCGAAAACAGGCAGTTCCGGCCCATCGGCGGAACCGAAGTCAAGTACGTCAGCGCCCGGGTCATCGCCGCGACCAACCGCGACCTTCCCGAAATGATCAAAAAGAACACCTTCCGCGAGGATCTCTTCCACCGCCTCAACCGGGTCGAGATCCACATCCCTCCCCTCCGCGACCACATGGAGGACATCCCCCTTCTCATCCGCCACTTCCTCGACGCCCTCAACAAGTCCTACGGCAAATCGATCCAGGGCGTGAGCCGCGACGTTCAGAAGCTTTTCTTGAAATACGGCTGGCCGGGAAACGTCCGGGAACTCGAAAACGCTCTTCAGAGCGCCGTCCTGGTGACCCGAAAGGACTTCATCGACTTGCTCGACCTGCCGAAAAGCGTCCGGGAACCGGCCGCCGCCCGGCGCCGGGCGGCCTTCGTCGAGAGGGAAAATCTTTCGAGCCTGGAGGATCTGGAGAAGGAATACATCGCCTTCGTCCTGGCCCAGACGAAGAGCAACCTCAAGCGTTCGGCGGAAATTCTCGGAGTGTCCCGTACGACTCTCTACAACAAGCTCGCCAAATACGGCCTCGACCGGGCCCCTGCGAACTAGTGTCTTGTCTCAGAAATAGGCGGCACGAACTTCAAGCCGGGGGGAACCGAACAATAAACCGCGATCCCGCGCCGGGGGCGCTTTGGACTTCGACCGCCGCTCCATGGGCCTCGGCAACCTCCTTGACGATGGCCAGGCCCAGCCCCGACCCGCCGCTTTCCCTGGACCGGGATTCATTCACGACATAGAATCGGTCGAAGATCCGGGGAATCGCCTCCGCCGGAATTCCGATGCCGGTGTCCTCCACGGCCAGAACCACCGCCGCCCCCTCGACTTTCAATGAAACGTCGACCCGGCCGCCGGGGGGCGTGTAACGAATCGCGTTCTCGATCAGGTTGACGATCAAACGCTCGATGAGGTTGGCCTCGCCCCGGACACGGACGGGAGCCGGATCCGCAAGATCCAACGCCACGCCCTTGCCGCGGGCCAAAAGCTCGCGGTTCTCGAAGGCTTGAATCAAGACTTCATCCAACGGAATCCCGGCTTCGAAATCCCGTCCGGTCATGGCCTCCAACCGGGAGAGGAGCAACAGGTCGTCGATGATCCGGTTCATCCGGGCGGATTCTTCAAGGACGCTGTCCATGGTCTGCCGGTATTCCTCCGCGGTCCTGTCTTTCCGCCGAAGGACCTCGATTTCTCCCCGAATGATCGTCAGCGGAGTCCGCAATTCATGGGAGACGTCGCCCGAGAACTGCTTGATCCTCTTGACCGATGCTTCCAGGCGGGAAATCATCCCGTTGAACGTGTCGACCAGAACCCCGATCTCGTCCCGCCGGACCCTGCTTTCAATCCGGAGGGACAGGTCGTCGGTTGAGATCCGCTTGGCTGCTTCGACGACGCTCCCGACCGGCCGAAGGGCCTTGCGGATGATGAAAACACCTCCCAGCGAAGCCAGTGACAGGAGAATCAGCCCGGCCAGGGCCATGATCAAGGCTA
>JAFGEN010000055.1 GCA_016931595.1 Candidatus Aminicenantota bacterium
AATAGAACCCCCTGGGCGATTAACTCAGTGGCTAGAGTACTACCTTCACACGGTAGGAGTCACAGGTTCAAATCCTGTATCGCCCATCCTTTCTCAACAATAACTTCCGTCACTTTCCCTTTCCCGTGAAGTACGGAAAGGCGGAGGATGCCTTTAGAGGAATTTCAATAATTGCCTGATTTCGGCCAAGACCGCGTCCATGTCCGGAATCGGATTGATGAGCCTTCCGAGTTCCCTCGCCCAATATGGCTTCAGCGTTTGTGTCAGGTCCGCCGGGAATATTTGGTCCGGCCCTTCAAAGGAAAGGGATTTAACGGCAAGTTTCCGAGCAAAAACGCGTTTGATCTTCTCCCTGTCGAAATCCATCTGGAAAAGCTTCCACAGATCGAAGTAGTCGCGGCATTTCTTGCGTTCGATGACGGCCCTGAGCTTAGACGCGAGAATCTCCTCCAGCGACTCCGTCCTGACCTTGAAAGCAACATAGTCGGAATATTCCCGCGGAATCGCCTTCATCACCGGCGTATCTACGACGTCGTCCATGGTCACGTCGACCTTGATCCAGTTCCTGTCCAAGACGCCCTTGTACTGAACCTTGAGCTGGAGATAATCCGGGTTGATGTGGCTGCTCTTCAAGATGAAATCGAGGCCCGATTTCTTTTTCACGTCCCCCAGGACGCTTACGATGCCTTCCAGCAGCGTTTTGAGTTCGCCGTTCACGAGGCTGAAGTCCAGGTCTTCGGAAAGACGCCAAATTCTCGGAAAATAGACTTTCGATAACGCCGTACCGCCCTTGAAGACGAGATCCCTTTCTTGCGCCAAGCCGTAAAGGAGCCAGCCGAGAACGTAATCCTTCTCAACCATCATGAGACTGAGGTTTTTTTGTCTCGCCTTCTCCAGAAGCTCGCGTCTGTCAATCAATACATCCACCTCTTGGGATTGATGTCCGCATTGACGAACAGCTTCCATTTTTCCGAGTACTTGCCCTTTTTCGGGCCCAGCTTGTCAAGCGCGGGGTAGCCCTCCGTGAGCCTGACGCCATCCAGGACGCCGGCATACTGATCGATGAGTCCAGTCGCTTCGAGAATGAAGCCGAGCCGCTTGAAGACGGCGACGTTCTTCATCTTCAGCGCGTATCCCCTGGCCTTCGCGAAGTCGAGCTCTTCGTGGCTAAAGTAGATCGCCTTCGCGACTTCGTCAATTCCTCCGGCATGCTCCGGATGGTCGAGGCAATCGATGATGGTCTTGTCTTTGTCAGATACGTTGACCTCGCGGCCCTCGATGACGGCCTTCTCGATTCCGGTGAACTTCGCACTCGAAAGCTGGACGAAGACGAACTTCGAAGTGAGCACGCTGACCGGCTTTTTCGCTTTGGTCGTGCAGATGAAGACGGCAGAGGGAATCTGGTCGGAGAGGCCGTGGAAATTCAGCGCCGACCACATGCCGATGTAGTATGGCCGGGTCAGATACGAGGCAATGACGAAATCGTGGACGATGAAGCTTTCCGCTCCCTTGACACCGATATCGAGCGGGACAATGGCATACAACCCGCCTTTGATGGCCAGAATCCATTTTTTTCTCTTGAGGTTGTGGAGCGTGAGGTAGGGGGCTTCTCTGAGAATGGCCCCGGCATCCTGCGCCGTGAACACCGTTTTGTTCCGCCTGGCGAGTTCGGACAGGAGGCGCGATTCCTTCTTACCGATGCCCTTCCTATACTCTTCTGTATTTTCTTTCATAATAAATAATATATTACATATTCACATAAACATTTTAGGCCATTCTGCTCTAAAGTCAAGCCCCTTCTGTCTGAAGTGACCCCCATTGGTTAGACAGTTCGGGGGCCAGAGATGCAATGTTCTCGGATGTCCAACCTCCGGCGGCCCAGATGAGACGGGGTCCGGAGGCTTCTGGATCGGCGTCTTATTCCGGTCACGCACGCCGTCCAATGTGAAACACAGCGTTGTTGAGAGTCTCCCCACCGGGTTTTGGCGGTGACCTCGGGCGAGGCCTCTCTACTCGCCTTTATCGATGATCGGAGCCGATTGATCCCGCACACCCAGTTCTATGTCCAGGAAACGCCGGAGTTCTACACGGACTGTCTGCGCCAGGCCCTGGCCAACATGTCCGAAAAGCCTCCTCCGAGGTCTTCGTCCCGTCCGGCCTCTCCGCCGCTCTCCGGTCCGCGGACTAGATTTTTTGCAGGGAGACTTCCCGAGTGAGACAGGTCAAGATAATCCGCAACAATCCGTCAGTTTAATGTGAGCGGTAAAAGAAACAATCGGATGGAAAACCGGCCGCCGGGGACTTTTTCAGGCCGGGGGATGATGGCGGGGACGAGGCTCTCGCCGTCCGGATCATTCCGTGGAATTCCGATTCGGCGCCGATCAGATCGCCGCTTCCACGGGTCGGACAACCTCTTTCCGGGACCGAAGTTCCCGGACGTAGGCTCTCCCCCAGGTGAAGGCGACAACGGAGCCCAGGATATTCCCGACGACGATGCCCCACCAGATGCCGGGGAGTCCCAGCTTCATCGGCAGGGAGAGAAGGTAGGCCATGGGGACGGCGAGGAAGAGCGTCCTCAGGATGGTCGCAATGAGTGCGTTCATCCCCTTGGCCGTCCCCTGGAACATGGCCGAGGAGAACATGCCGAAGGCGACGCCGGGATAGAAGATGCACATGATGTGGAGAAACGAAATTAAATCCCCGCGGATGCGCAGTCCCTCCCCGGTCATGGTGAAGAGCCAGGCGATCTGGGGCGCGAAGAGGAAGGTCAGGAGGGCTACCGCCAGGCCGATGAAAAAACCGACGCGGACGGCGAAAGAATAAGCCGTGTCGAGCTTTCCGTAATCCTTGGCGCCGAACGAGGCGCCGGTCACGGAGGTGACTGCCATGGCCATGCCGATCAAGGGGAGAGTGGCGAAGGTGACCATGCGCCAGCCGGTGGTGAAGATCGCCACGCCGTCCGTACCCCCGGCCTGGACGGCGAAGATGTTGATGGCAAAGGCGGTCAGGGCCATGGACATCTGCTGGAAGGAGGCCGGAACTCCGACCCGGAGGATCTCCCGGAGGATGGGGCGCCGGAAGCGAAAGCCGCGGAAGTGGATCGAGACGTAGGTGTTCCTCCTGACGAACAGCCAGGAGAAGAGGAAGGCACAGCTGACGGCAATGGACAGGATCGAGGCCCAGGCGGCACCGGCGACGCCCATCTTGAACGTGTAGATGAAGAGGGGGTCCAGGCCGATGTTCAGGCCGGCCCCGACCATCATGGCCACCATGGCCCGGTTGACGTCGCCCTCGCCCCGGAGCAGGGCGCTGGCGATGGAGGCGAAAAAGAGCAGCAGGATCGCTCCGATGAAGACACGGGAATAGCGGGCCGCTTCCACGGCGATCGATCCCGCTCCCATCAGGCGGTAGATCTTCTCGATGAACAGGAGCCCCGGGATCATGACCGCCGCCCCGGTGAGGGTCATCAGGACCAGGGCGTGTGCGGCGACATCGCCGGCCTCAGCCTTGTCGCGGCCGCCGATTTTCCGGGACACGGCCGAGCCGGCCCCCACTCCCAGGCCGGCCGCCAGGGCCAGGATCAGGAAATAGAAGGGGAAGAAGAAGCCCACGGCGGACAGGGCGTCCGGTCCCAGGCCGGACACCCAGATGGCGTCGACGATGTTGTACAGCGTTTGAACGGACGCTGCCACGATCATGGGCAGAGAAAGCCGGATGATCGCCCTCTTGGGATCGCCCAGCAGGGTCTGGACACCTTTGTGGTTTCCGTTCATGATTTGGCAAAAGAGAGATCATAAGCTTTCCTAGCAAAATGGTCAAGTTTGACGCGTGATATTTTCCGGTGGAGCCGGCCGGAGTTCCCAAAGACGCGGAGAATTCCATCCATTTCCGGAACGCCATATCCTCGCCTCATGCTTCGACCTTCCTTGACAGGCGCTTTGTTTGCGGTATGATTTAGAAAATTCGCCGTTGGCCGCCCCGCGGGGTAACAACGAATCGAATAAGAGGAGGCGCGTTATGAAATTTCTCGTAGCCTATATGACCAAGACCGGCAACACAAAAAAAATCGCCGAAGCGATCTACGGCGAGACCGTCGGCGAGAAAGAACTCAAGCCGATCGAGGCGGTCGATAGCCTCGACGGCTACGATGTCGCGTTTCTCGGCTTCCCGATCCACCAGATGGGACCGGACAAGAAGACGTCGAAACTCTTAGCAAAGCATTGCATCAAGGGAAGAAAAGTCGTCCTCTTCATCACCCATGCCGCGCCGGAAAACGCTCCGGATCTTCAGCCGATGCTGGCAAAATTCCGGGGGGCGGCCCGGGAAGCGGACATCATTGACATGTTCGACTGCCAAGGCGAGCTGGCCAAGGGCATCAAGCGCATCATGTCCCTGATGCCTAACGCCAAGTTCCGAATGTGGGCCAAGATGGACAACAGCCAGGGCCAGCCCGACCAGGCCCGGATCGACCGGGCCAGAGCCTTCGCCCGGGACGTCATGAAGAAGCTGGGCGAAGCAAAATAGCGGGAAAAAGCTACGGAGGAACCATGAAGATCGAGTATTATCACGCTTCGAAATACGGAAACGGGGCCAAGGTCGCCGAGGAATTCAAACGCCTGATGGCCGCCAAGGGAATCGAAGTCGCGGTTCACCATGTCCGGGAATCGAATCCAAAAGCGCTGCCGACGGCCGACCTTTATCTCTTCAGCTCGCCCGGCCGGATAGGTAAACCGATCGGGCGCGCAAGGCGCTTCCTGAAGAAGCTCAATCTCCCGGCGGGAACGAAATACGCCCTCCTGACGACCGAAGGCGCGCCTCAGCCGGACAAGAAAACCGGACGAATGCCCACCGAAGAGGAACAGGCCAAGTGGCAGCGCATCCGCCCGGTCATGAACGAGATTCTCCAGGGAAAAGGCTTGGTGAAACTGGCCGAGGGACGGATCCTCGTGACCGGGATGAAGGGACCGCTGGAGGAGGGCTGGGAAAAGAAGGTGGAGGAGTTCGTCGGCGGGATACCAATCCTGCCATAAGATCCGAACATCTATCGTTCGGCGCGGTACAACCCGGAAAACAGTGTGATTTCCGGCTCGGTCCAGCGCCCTCAAAAAGAATTTTTCTTCGCGGAAGTCTTTCTCGGGCGAAACGTCTCGAGAATCCGGGCATCCACCCAAAAGATATCCCGGTTGCCCCGGCGATCGCTGGTGAAGAAGAAATATTTGCCGTCGGCCGTGACGTAGGGGCGGTTATCCGACTTGGCGGAATTGATCTCCCGCCCGAGATGAACGGGCTCTCCCCATTCGCCCGAAGCCGTCCTCCAGGAGATATAGAAATCATCGCCGCCGAGGCCGCCCGGCTTCATCGAATTGAAAATCAAATAGCTTTCATCCGGGGCGATATAAGGGTCCCACTCGTGGGCTTCCGTGTTCAATTTTCCGCCCAGATTTTCTGGTGGAAGAAACAGCCCGTTCGCAAGTCGCGCAACATACAGGTCCGATTGACCGTATCCCCCCGGCCGTCGGCTGAAAAAATAGAGATTGCCTGAAGCCGACAGGGAAGGATAACTGTCATGGAATTCCGTGTTGATGCCGAAGCCGGCCGGCCGCGGCTCGCTCCATCCCGAGGTTGTCCATTCCGCGATCCAGATGTTGCCGCCCTCGCCGACCGAGCCGAGTCCCTCGATGGGGATATTCGAAACAACCGCGAGCGTGCGGCCGCCGGGAGCGACGGTGAAATCGCCGACCTGGTACCGCTCGGTCCAGGCGATTTTCTCCGCCTGAGCCCAGGCGCCGTTTTCCCGGCGCATTTGAAACAGGACGGATTTCCGGTCGATCCACCTCTGAAAGAGAAACCCGTCCCCATCCTCCGCCCATCCCGAGCACCCTTCGCTTTGCCCGGTCGTCACGATTCCCGGAGCAAACAATTCGGGGACGAGACCGGGCGGCTTTTGGCCGAGATAAGGGTTGGTCGAAGGGTGGCTCTCATTGAAAAAAAAGCCGCGCTCCCTCAAATCAGCGATGATATCCGCGTCCACCCAGTAGATGTCGCCGTTTCCGGTCCGCGTACTGGTGAAAAAGAGATACCGCCCATCAGGAGAAAGCATGGGGCAATACTCATTGGCCTCGGAGTTGACCGGCAGCCCCATGTTCCGGAGTTTCGTCCATCCGCCATCGATATTCCGGAAGCTGACGTACAAATCGCCTGCTCCAAGCCCGTCGGCCCGGTCGACACAGGAGACGATCATCCAGCTCTCGTCGGGCGCGATCAGGACATCGCCCTCGCCGCGGACCGAATTCACCGCTTCATCCAGGCGTTCCGGCTCCTGATATTCACCGTCCGAAAGAAGGGCGCGGTAGATATCACGGTCGCCCAGGCTGTCCGGCCGGATTCCCTGGAAATACATCGTCCCGGTCCGGGAAACTGTCGGATAGAGAGCCCGCTTCCCTTCGTTCACCGGACCTTCGAGATACCGGGCTTCGCTCCACCCGCCCCCGATCCTGTCCACGTACCAGATCTTGAAATCGCCGCCGGCTTTCCCGCCGACCGGCCTATTGGAACCGAAATACATCCGCCGGCCGTCGGCCGTCAGGCACATATCCACGTCCGATGCCTCGCTCCCGAACGGGACGGGCCGGGGTGGGGACCATCCCAAGTCCTCACGCCGGATGAAGTACATGCGGTAGCCCCGCCCGGGGATTTGCAGCGAGAAGTAGAACTCCCGGCCGTCGGGCGTGAAGACGGAATTCAGCTCCCGTTTGTCCGACGAAACATACCCTGGGGCGAAGACTTGGGGAATGCGGCCCGGCAGCTTTTGACCGAAATAGGGGCCTTTAAGCGTCCGGAAATCGGCGAAAGAGACAATGCCTTCCTGCGCCATCGTCTCCTTCTCCAAGGTCGACTCCTTCCGGGCGGAATAGAAAGCCGCAATGTTTTCGCTCATGATCTTGCCGACAGCCTCGGCCGGGTATCCATCGGCCGCCAAGCCGGCGGCGATCGAAGCGAAGCATTCCGCTCCGCCCAGGTCGGCCGGCGCATTTTCGCCCGAACCCCCGAAATCCGTCCCGATTCCGACGTGTTCAAGGCCGCACAAACGGACGACATGGGCGATGTGTTTGAGTAACCGGGGAATCCCCGCGGAAGACGGATCGCGGTTATCACCGAAGAGGAATTCACGGTCGAAGGTCAGGAGGACCAATCCGCCGCGCTCGGTCATTTCCGTGAGGACTTCATCCGAGAGATTCCGGCCGACCGGGGCGACCGCCCTCGCGTTCGAATGAGAGGCGATCACCGGACGGCGCGATGTCCGGATGACATCCCGCTGAAGCGGTTCCGGAAGGTGGGAAATATCGATCGCCATTCCCATCTCGTTCATCCGCCCGACGACCCGCTGTCCGAAGGCCGAAAGCCGAAGGTCGCCGCCCTGGCCCTCCGAAAGACGGTCGCCGGGAAAATCGATGAGAGTGACGGACCGGATGCCGGCGGCCTTCAAATCATCCAGCACGCCCAAATCGCCGCCGAAAACACCGTCGAAATATTCCAGGGAGGGAAGGATCTGGAAGGCGCGGCTCCTCTCCCCGTCGCTCGAAAAATCGAACCGATCGACGAAGACGGTTTCCACCGCTTTTCGGGCCGAATATCCTTGGACGGCCTCCATGTCGCTTCGAATTTGCCGAAGCAGACCGGCGGGGGTGGTCGTTTCCAAGGGGAAGGCCAGAACGGCGCCTCTCAAGCCGGCGGCAACCGCCCGTTCGATTTCCGACTGACGCGGCTGTTTGCCTCCCCGGGGGACGAGATCATGGGTATGGCCGTCGATCGCGCCGAATCCCGTCCGGGATTGGATTCTCCCGGCATTTCGGTCGAAGGACTTATCCGGGCTCCCGGCAAGCGCTTGGCCCAAAACCAGAATGAGTCCAGCGAGAATTGAAGATGCGGTTTTTATCACGGCTGCTCCTGTTTTCTGACGAGTTCCTCCGGCGCGTTCAGGAGCCGGAACGAACGGAATCCGCTTGCCGGATGGGAAAAATGGATCATTTTCATTTTCCAATTCCCATCCTTCTTGACCAGGCCGAATTCCACCCGCAGAGGAGTGACGAACCGGTCGTCCCGCTCATATTGGACGAGGACCTGGGCCGCATCGGCCATCGCCTCATAAAGAACGCGAAGGCTGGGCCAGTCGCTCTCTGCATACTCCCGGAGCCGGGCCGACGCCCTCCTCCGGCTCGCATCCGCATCGCTCCCGTCGCGGACGACGGTGGCGAACGCCGCCGCCCAAGCCGCCTCCCCGTCAACGGATAAATGCATCTCGTCCTCGAATATTTTGAGGCTCCCCCAACGCCGCCAGTCCCGCTCGAACATCTCCCGGGCGGCCGGGTGTCCGCCTCTCCATTCCCAACTCTCCGGCCAAGCGCCGTCCGTGCCAAGGACGAAGACGTCCGGGGCCATCAGGTCCTCGATCCAGGCGTCCAGGATCGTGAGATCCCGGCTCCGGTACCCGTCTTGAAACTTGCGGAGTAAGGACAAGACGGCCTTTTCTTCCTCGGTTCTTGCGGCCGGAGACGGCCCCAACCGTCCCGAAAGGAGTTCCTGGTAGGTCATCCTGGATTTCGGAGAAAAGCCGGTCTCGCCGGCCGGCCTGCCGGATGAGGAAGACTCGCGCTCGACTCCGGCGCAGACAGCCCGGCTCACAATCGTTGTCCCGCCGGCCGATTCGGTCCGCTCATATTCGAAAACCGGCCCAGACAATTTCTCGAACGCCGCTGCATCCCCGTCCGGCGCCAGAGGAAACTGCAAGCGCCACCACGACCCGGCCAAAGCCGCCATCCGCGCTCCTTCGGCTCCCATGTCGGCCGCGGCCCAGAGCACTCCCTTCGACATGCCGTTCGGGCCCGCCGTCAGGAGGTAGTTCCGGCAATCATGCCCGGCGATTCGGCGGACCTCCGTCCCTCGCTCGAGGCTCAGACGGAGCGGGGATTGTTCGAGATATCGCAAAGCCGACACGTCCCCCAGGAGGGATTGAGGATTGATCGGAAGCGGGACTTCGAGCCTCGATCCATGCGTTTCGTCGGTCCAGGTCAGGCGTCCGGCTTTTTCATCGAACCGCAGCGTTTGATCGCCGTCCTTGACGGCCAGACACCCGTCGCCGAAGGTGAAGACGCGCTCTGACCCTGAAGGCGGCCCGGACATATTCGTCGTTTCCCCCGTCCGGAGGGTGACGATTTGACGGATCGTTGTTTCCCCGGAAGCCGAAGCCGCTCCCGGGAGAAAAAGACATATCCCCGACAAAACGGTGATGAAAGAAGCGGTTTTCATCATCGGCATCTCCTTTATCGTCCCCCTTTCGGGAAAGATCCGGCGATCCGGATATCGAGTCTTCGGGTATCGATCCAATAGATGTGGGATTCACCGTCGGCGGGCTGATCCGCCAATTGTCGCAGCCGGGAGAGAGTCAATGGACGATCGGGCTTGTCCCGGTTCAATTGATCGCCGGCGAAAAACAAATACCTCCCGTCGGCTGAGACGAAGGCCCGTCTCTCGTCGAAACGCGTGTTGACCATGGAACCCAGGTTCCGGGGAGGCCCCCAAAGGCCCGTCTCTTCCCTAAAACTGACATAGAGATCGTTGGCGCCCGAGGACGATCCGGGCCCGGGCGCGTCGAATATGATGAACCGCTCATCCGGGGCGATATAAGGATGATTTCCGTCGAGATCATTGAAGGAACCGCCCAACGGCTCGGGAGGGGAATAGGTTCCGTTTTCGAACCGGCTGATATAGAGGCGGCCGTGAACCCCGTCGGGGAATTGGGCGAAATAGAGATTGCCGTTCGCCGCGAGCGAAGGATACACGGCCCCCGTTCCCCGGTATTCGGGGCCGAAATCGACCTCCCTCGGCGCGCCCCATCCGGCCTCCGTCCTTTCCATCAGCCATAAACGCGAAGGATTCGCCCCCGGGGAAGGAGGATCGGGCCCGCGGGAGTTGAAAATGATCGCCCGGCCGTCCGGGCGGAAAAAGGGATACTCCACCCTGAAGCCGGAAGGAGCCGGAAATTCCTCCGGTTCCGTCCAGATTCCGTCCTTGATACGGGAATAGAAAAGAAAGCCCGGTCCGAACAATCCTTGGGTCGCGACAAGATGCTTCGCCGAGGGTGCGGAAAGCTCATACAGGAGATCCATTCCGTCGGGAGAAAAGACGATCCGGGTTTCGCGGCCGCCCGCGGATAAAATGCCGGGGGCGAAAAGCTCGGCCCGTGCGGTGGAAGCCCTCTGTCCCAGGAAAGGCCCGGCCAGCCGGGGAAATTCTTGCCTATCCGACGGACGGAAAGCCTCTGCGGCCGTTCCCGCGGCCGGCATCAGGCCGGCCAGGAGGCCGATCATCCCGGCAAGGCGCATGAATTTTCTTTGCATAATCGCTTTCTCCTCAAAGGGGAACGGCCGGGCGCAAGCCGGGGACAAACCGCCGTTCAGGTTTGCCCGAACAGGCGCTTGAGCTCCGGGAGCCGATGGCGGCTCATCGGGAGAATCCCGCCGTTCTTCAAGCGGACGGCGTACCGGCTTCCGCCGAGATGCTTGTATGATTCGACCTGGTCCAGGTTGACGATATAGGTCCGGTGGATCCGGGCGAACGATTCGGGAAGGATCTTTTCCAGTCGGTTCAGGGGCTTTTCGATCAGCTCGCGACGGCCGTCCTTCATCCAGACCTCGACAAGATAGCGGGTCGCTTTCAGCAGGAGAATTTCGCCGATGGGCAGGAGTCCGTTCCGATTGTTTTTCCGGAAAGTCAAAAACCGCGCCGGGAAGGGATTTTTCTGAAGGCTGAGGCAACGGTCGAGCGCCAGGCGCAGACGGTCCCGGTTGAAGGGCTTGGGAACGAAGTCGATGACGCCGTATTCGAAGGCCCGGGCGGCTTGTTCGGTGTGAGCGGAGATGACGATCGTTTGGAACGGCCGGGAGACCGCCTTCTCCAGGATTTCATAGCCATCCCGTCCGCTGAGATTGAGGTCCAGGAAACAGACATCGATGTTCTTCCGGGCCAGGCGGATCCCCGCCTCCTCGAGCGAATACGCCGTCTGCACGTCCTTGAGTTCGGCCCCGAGAATCGCCCGGAGGCTCTTCTCGATGTAATCCGCGATCGGCGGCTCGTCTTCGACGATCAGGACGCGCATCGCTCCCTCCTTCCGCAAATAACCACCCGGACGCGCCAGACGGATTCATTCAACCCGTATTCCAGCTTCCACCGACCGGGAAAGCTTTCCTCCAAGCGCGTTCGAACATACTTCAAGCCCAATCCTTCCTCGAGCTTCTCGCCGGTCAACTCCGGGAGCCGGGA
>JAFGEN010000315.1 GCA_016931595.1 Candidatus Aminicenantota bacterium
ACGAGGGAGACGATGAAACATAAAACGGCGGAACGGTGGCTTGCGGCGGATCTGGGCGGCTCTCTTTCGGCCGCCCGCCGGGCCAAGCTCGAGGCGCATTTGGCTTCCTGTGCCAAATGCCGGGAGACCCGCAAGGAATGGGGCGCGGTGCAGTCCCGGGCCGCCGTCTCGATCCCGCCTGAAAAAGACGTTTTTTGGGCCGATAATCTGAACCGGCTACGGACCGCCCTCGACCAATCCGCTCCCGTCCAAGCCGAAGACCGAAAAGCGACTCGACCCGTCCCCGGGTTTTTCCCCTGGAAAACCTGGGCCTGGGGCGCCGGTGGCGCGGGACTTGCAGCCGCCGCGGCCCTGCTTTTCGTCCTGCTTCAGGCCGACCGGCCGCTTTCGGATGTCTATGCCCTGTCCTTCGGCGACCATCGCGCGTTTCTCGAGGAGGGACTGGCTTCCGATGAGACCGTCTTGGCGGATTTCAACGAGTCGGTTCGGTCCGGCTTGACCGATTCCCTGGAGCTCCTTCCGGCGGACATTGCCTTCCTGACGGCCGACCATACGCTCTCTCTGGAGAGCCTCTCGGACGAAGATGTCCTGGCCTTTATGAACGAAATCGCCCTGGAAATGGGAGCGGGGGAGAAATAACATGAATAACAAGAGAATGATCGCGGCCGCGGCGGTGGTTTTTTTTGCGGCGGGAGCGCTCTCCGCCCAGGATCAGGCGGCTGCCATGCGCCAAAAGATGCGAAACAACGTCGGATATCTCCGGCTCATCCGAATGACCCAGGCCTTGAGCCTGACCGAAGACCAGACGGCCCGGATCTACCCGATGTTCAACAGGGTGGAGAAAGAGAAACTTGACTTACAGCGGGAGCTGTCCCGGCAAATCCAGGAGCTCCGGCGCCTTCTCCGGGATGTCCCGATGTCCGAGGCGGCTCCGAACGAGGACAGGTCCGGCCGGCTGGCCGAGCTGGCCCGGAGCATCGGCGAAATCCGGCGGGAGATCCGGGCCAAAGACGATGACCTGGACGATTTCCTGGAAAAGGAACTCACTCCGCTCCAGCAGGCCCGCTACATCCTCTTCCAGATCGAGTTCAACCAGGGGCTGGGCGATGTCCTCGACCGGGTCCGCGGCCGGCGGATGACTTCGCCCGCGCCCATCAAAAAATAGCAGGAAAGGCCTATTCGTTTTTCAGCGTGACGGCCGGATTGGCCCTGGCCGCCCGGACCGCTTGGAGATTGACCGTCAGGGCGACAAGGACCGCGAGGGCCAGTGTGCCGGCGAAAAAAATCCAGACGGCCGGGGCGGCCCGATAAGCGTAGCCGGACAGGAATTTGCGCGTCGCCAGATAGGCGGCCGGCCAGGCCGGAACCGCCGCCAGCGCGGCCGCCGCGAGAAATTCCCGGTTGACCAAGCCGGCGATTTGCCGGACTGAAGCCCCGAGCACCCGGCGGACGCCGATTTCCTTCCTTTTTCTGACTGTGATCTGGACGGCCAGGCCGAAGACGCCCGAGCAGGCGATCAGGACCGCAAACAGCGAGACGATGCCGATCATGGAGCTCCAACGGGCTTCCTTTTCATAGAGCCGGTCGACGTCCTGGTCGAGAAAAGACATCTGAAACGGGAACCCGGGCGCGGCGGCCTTGAATTCCCGCTCGACGATGTCGACGGCTTGGCGGAGGTCGTTTCCCTTGATCCGGATGTAGGCCCAGCGGGAGACGATGGGGTTGAGATTGAGCATCGCCGGCTGGATTTCCCGGTGCAGGGAATCGTAATGAAAATCGCGGACGACGCCGATGATCCGGGCTGTGGACCGCGTGCCGAGAAGCTCGGCCAGGCTCTTGCCGAGCGGTCCCGAGGGGGCGTATTTTTCGGCGAACGTCTCGTTGACGACCACCGAGGCCGAAGCATCGGCCGGGAATTCGGAGGAGAACCAGCGGCCTTCCTTGAGCTCCAGTCCGAGGACGTTTTGGTAGTCGGTGTCCACATCGTTGAAGCGGACGAACTCGGGATGGGATTGACCCGGCCGGCGGACGACCTGGGCCGACCAGGACGTGAGGGAGCAATCGGCGCCGCTGACCGATTGAATTTCGGGATGGCTGAGAAGCTTGGCTTTCAAAACGGGGAGGAGACCTCCCCCTCCGCGGTCTTCGGCCGCAAGGAGGCGCAGGTCGAGGACGGCGACGCGTTCGGAATCGTATCCGGGGTCGGAGGTGACCAGAAAACGGTGTTGCCGATAGAGAAAGACGGTCGTGATGACCAGGAAAATGGAGATTCCGAATTGAAGGACGAGGAGGGTCCGGCTGAAGGTCTGCCGCCGTCCGAACAGGAACGTCCCCCGGAATAATTCCATCGGCCGGTTCCGGTTCAGGGCCCAGCCGGGATAGCTGCCGGCGGCAATCCCGACGCCGACGGCAAGGAAGGCCAGGACCGGAAGAATCCAGCCGACATCGGCCGGAAGGAGACGGATGTCCTTCTCGGCGAACCGATTGAAAGCGGGCAAGATGGCTCCGGTGAGGACGAAGGCGCCGGCCAGGGCGGCCAGGCTCAGGAGCACCCCCTCGAAGCGGAATTGCTGGAACAGCTTTCTCCGGTCGGCTCCGAAGACTTTCCGCATCCCGATTTCCTTGACCCGGTCGGAAGCGGCGGTTCCGACGCTCAGGTTCATGAAATTGAAAACCGCGATCAGGAGAATCAAGGCGGCGATGGACGATAACAGGGCGGAAAAGAGGGGGGAGCTGCGCGGCTTCAAGACGGAGGAGAACGGGTGTTCGCCCCGCCCGCGATGATAATCGGCGAACGGAAAGAGATAGTGGCGGCCGCCTGTTCCGAAGGAGGGCAGATGTTTGTCCAGGCTCCCGGGAAAAAGGGCGGACAAATTTTCCGGCCGCGCCCCCTCCCGGAGCCGGATAAAGCAGGCCGCATCCGTCTCTCCCTGGTCGATTTTCGGGGCGACCCGGGCGAGGGGAACGAGGAAGCCGAAATCCAGGCTCGAGCGGGCGGGGATGTCGGCGACGCTTTCGACTTTCATTTCATGGGTTTCGCTTCCGATGACGAAAGCGAGGACGCGGCCGACGGGGTCGGAATCGCCGAACAGCTGCTGGGCCGTTTCCCGGCTGAGGATGACGGAGGAGGGATCTTGGAGAATCCCGGCCGGATCGCCCCTGTCCAGGTGGAAACTGAAGACGCTGAAAAAGGACGGATCGACCGCCAATCCCTTCCTGAGGAACGGTTGGTCTCCGACGCGGATGACCGCGTCGATCTTTTTCAGGCGGACGGCGGCTTCGACTTCCGGGAAACTCGAGGCCAGAAGCGGGCCGACTTGCCCCTGCGTCTCCAGGGAAACCTTGTCTCCGGGCATGTCGACTTCGGACCGGACTTCATAAATGCGGTCGAGGCCCTGATGAAATCGGTCGGTGGCCAGTTCGTCGCGGATGAACAGGGAGGCGAGAACGCAGCCGGCCAGGCCGACGGCCAGGCCGCCGATATTGACGGCCGCCAGATGGGGCCGCCGCCGCATGTGACGCAGGGCCGTTTTCAAATAGCTTCGAAACATGACGATCCTCCAATAGATGCCGTTGAATAAAAAGGACGGAATCGATTTGACGACCTGGCTCCAATACCACCGAACCGCTTTTCCAGGTCCGTCTATTTCCCGAATCAGGTGGAAAAACTCTTCGAAGTCTCCGTCGGCCGTCGGTTTCAGCCGGGAAGGAATGATCCGGCCCAAAATCCGGCGGGCGAGACGCGGCGGCCGGGGCAGAGGCGGAATCCCGTTCATTCGGCCGGAACCCATTTAATCCCCCGCCACATCGCTTCCTGAGTTTTCCGGGCCGCTTCCAGGGCTTTCAGCCCGTCTTCGGTGATCCGGTAATACCGCCGGCTTTTTCCGCCGCGTTCGGCCGTCGGATGACCAAGATACGAAGTCAGCAATCCGGATTCCTCCAGCCGCTGCAGGGGAAGATAGATCGCCCCCAGCGTCCCGCCTGAGGTGTCCGCTTTCCTGATTTCGTTGAAAATCGTAACCGGATAAGCGCTTTTCCCGAGCTTGATGACCGCCAGGAGGAGGTATTCCTCGGTTCTTGTCAGGATTCGATCCATTTCGGCCTCCGGGCGGATCATTTGCAAGAATCATGCCTTAATAATTAAGGAATATCCACAGGGAAAAGTCGGATTTCCTGTTCGCTTTTGTGATTCAGCTGTCCGCATTCGCACATCCGTCCGGCGATGCTCCGGCTTCTTGCCGGAGGCTTGTTGCAAGAAAAAAAATCTTGACAATGGAATTACTTTCCGCTAATATGGCCAAGTCTCTTCGTATCCTTTTTGCTTCTTAACAAAGAAAAAAGCCTGTAAGCCGGGACTTTTTTCTAATGGACGCGCCGTCGTGGTGTGTCCGTTTTTCTTTGGCTGACGGCTTTTCGCGCCAGCGTAGCTCAGCTGGTAGAGCGGCTGATTTGTAATCAGCGGGTCGGGGGTTCGATTCCCTTCGCTGGCTCAGGAGCTATGGATTTAGGCCGATATGATATTAAGAAGCGGGCAGGTACCAAAGTGGCTAAATGGGACGGGCTGTAAACCCGTTGCGGAAACGCTTCGAAGGTTCGAATCCTTCCCTGCCCAGACCGACGATGCGGGAATAGCTCAGTTGGTAGAGCGCCGGCCTTCCAAGCCGGCTGTCGCGGGTTCGAATCCCGTTTCCCGCTCTTACGGCTACTTGTGCGGCGCCCACGTAGCTCAGTTGGTAGAGCACGTCCTTGGTAAGGACGGGGTCACCAGTTCAACTCTGGTCGTGGGCTGTTAAGATAGAAACAAGGAACAGCCAAACGCCGGGACGATAGGAGGTCACGATGGCAAAGGCGAAATTCGAACGGACGAAGCCCCACGTGAACGTGGGGACGATCGGGCACATCGACCACGGGAAGACGACGCTGA
>JAFGEN010000316.1 GCA_016931595.1 Candidatus Aminicenantota bacterium
CCGAAGCCGGGCTGGGCCCGCATCCGGGTCAAGACGTCCGGGATCTGCAAGACCGACCTGGAGATCATGAAGGGGTACATGGGGTTTTCCGGCATCCTCGGCCATGAGTTCGTCGGGAAGGTCGAACACTGCGCAGAGCAGAGCTGGGTCGGGAAGCGCGTTGTCGGGGAAATCAACGCCGCTTGCGGCCATTGCTCCTTTTGCGAGGCCGGCCTCGGACGGCATTGTCCCAACAGGACGACTCTCGGCATCCTCAACCACGACGGCTGCTTCGCCGAATTTTGTCTTTTACCGACGGCGAACCTGCATGTCGTTCCGCCGGAGATCCCCGACGACCGGGCCGTTTTGACCGAGCCCCTCTCGGCGGCATGCGAGATCCTGGAGCAGCGCCCGGTCGGAAAAAACGAGCGGGTGGTCGTTCTCGGCGACGGCCGGATCGGAATTCTCTGCGCCTGGGTCCTGTCGACCGCCTCTACGGACGTCACGATCGTCGGCCGCCATCCGGCCAAGCTTCAAGCGGCCCGCTGGAAGAGGATCAAGACGGCGTCCCGGGCGGACGAAGTCACTCCGGGCGCCGACCTGATCGTCGAGGCCACCGGGTCGGGGTCGGGGATTGTCGAGGCCATGTCCATCTGCCGGCCCCGGGGAACCATCGTCCTCAAATCGACCGTCGCCCTGCAGGGCGAAGTCAACCTTGCGCCCCTTGTCATCAACGAGCAAACCCTGCTCGGCTCCCGATGCGGGCGGTTTGTCGACGGGCTCAAGATGATGAAGCAGTTTCCGGACATGCCCCTCGACCGCCTGATCACCGACCGTTTTCCGCTTCACCGGGCAGACGAGGCTTTCGAGAGAGCCGGGAATAGCGACGCCCTGAAAATTCTTCTGGACGTCTAGCAGGCGAGGCCTGAAAGACGGCGGGGGCCTGAAAAAAAAGGGCGCCCCGCTGAAGCGGGGCGCCCGGGTCGAACAATCGCGGTCGGGTTACTTTTTGGCCGCGTCCTGCTTGATCTTGTCCAGGGCCTTTTGCATGGCCTCCTTGGTCGGGCCCTTGGCCGTCTCGACGGCTTTCTCGCCCGCCTTGATGGCTTCGGGCCATTTTTTCATCTTGGAGGAGATGGACGCGAGCGTGTTCCAATAGTAGTAAGTTCCGGGCTTTGCGGCGCAGGCCTTTTCGGCCGCGACAGCGGCGCTCTCCAGGTTTTTCCCTTGCCGGTTCCAGAAGGACGCATAGCTGTAGAGCTTGGCCGCGTCGCCGAAGTTTTTCTGGAGGAAATCCGGCCCGTACAGGGCCAGAGCCTTGGGTTCCATCCCGGCTTTGACGTAGACGCCGGCGACCTGCTGAACGTAGTAGGCATCGTCGGGCATGAGCATCAAGGCTTTTTCGGCCATGGCCACGGCGCTGTCCTTGTTGGCGTCCTTGTCCAGCCAGAAGTTGGCGTAGTTGATGAGAGTGTAGGCGAAGGTGTCGACGCGGTCGGCCATGACGTCCTTGCCGTAGACTTCCTCGGCCTTGCCCCGGTCGCCCCTGATCAGGTGCAGGGCGGCTTCCTGTTGCTCGATCGAAGTATAGGGGCTGAGGGCGGGGATCCGCTTGATCCGCTCGGCGATCTCCAGGCCTTTGTCGGCCGGTTCCTTGTCCCGGACGATCCGGGTCAGCCAGGAGCTGAGGACCGTGGGGTCGTCGGGGAACTTGGCCGCGTATTCGGGGAAGAAGGCCGCGGCCTCTTCCTTGGGGGCCTGGTAGGAATAGTACTGGCTCATCGTCTGCCAGGCCCGCTTGAGGAGCGGGCTGCCGGGGTGCTTGGCGATAAAGGCCTTGAGCGGAGCCAGGTCCGGCTTGGCGCTGTTGATGCTCTGCGAGGCCAGGGCCAGCTCGGCATAATCCCGATAGGGGGCGGTGGTCTTGTAATACTCGTGGGTGAACGTCCCGGCCGTTCCGTTCGGGTCGAGCTCGAGGACTTTCCCGTAGGATTCCTTGATTTTGGCCTCGTTGTAGCGCTCGTCCCACTTGCGGGCCACGGCGAAGGCCAGGCCGGCGTCCTTGGGATTCGCGTCGAACGCGGCCTTGACTTTCAGATAGGTGCCTTCGCCCGCCAGGATCTTTTCGAGTTTTTTCTGGAAGTTCTCCGGAGGGGGGCCGTAGCCGACGATCCAGTCGACCTCGGCGCCGTCGCCGTTGAGGAAGAGGACGGTCGGGGTGGCCCGGATGCCGAACTTGTCGAAGACGGCGTTGCCGGTCTCCTCGGCGGAGTCGGCCCGGAAGAGGATGAAGTTGGAAGAGAGGAAGGAATCGAATTTCGCGTTGGAGTAAAACTGCTGACCCAGCAGTACGCAGCTCCCTCAGCCGCCGCTGAAGAAGTCGAGCAGGACCAGCTTGTTTTCGGCCTTGGCCTTGGCGATCGCTTCGTCGATGGTTCCCTTGAACCAGGTTTCGGCGGAGGCGAACGAAGCGAACGTCAGAATGAGAGCGAGGGAAAGGAATTTTTTCATGTTCACCTCGACGGTCACTATAGCCCGAAGGGCTGAGTCAAGTCAAACGAACGAACGACCCCGGTGTCCTTGCCCGAAAGCGGCCGGACATGATATCTTGCGGTCATCACGGAGGCGGTCATGGCCATTATCGTTCGCAACGGCGAAGTATTTTCTCCGCATTCCCTCGGAAAGCGCGACATCCTCCTAGCCGGCGGCCGGGTCGAGGCCGTCGCCGGGCCGGGCGAGGTCCGATGCGGCGGATTCCCCGCGGAAACGATCGAGGCGGACGGGAAATTCGTCCTGCCGGGATTCATCGATCCGCATGTTCATATCCTGGGCGGCGGCGGGGAAGGCGGGCCGGCGACACGGGCGCCCGAGATCGCGGTCGAGGACATCGTTCGAAGCGGTGTAACCACGGTGATCGGTTGCCTGGGCACGGATTCTGTCACTCGGCACATGGGATCGCTCCTGGCCAAGGCCCGGGCCCTGGAGATTGAGGGCGTGTCGACGTTCTGTTTCTGCGGTTCTTACGAAATCCCGGTCAAGACCGTCACCGGGAGCGTCCGCGGCGACCTCGCTCTCATCGATAAGATCATCGGAGCGGGGGAGATCGCGATCTCCGACCATCGGTCCTCCCAGCC
>JAFGEN010000056.1 GCA_016931595.1 Candidatus Aminicenantota bacterium
CCCGGGAAAAACCCTCGACCGGTGCTTTTTCTGCGATTACCTGGCCAAAAACGACTATCCCATTCCCCGGGATCCGCAGCCGCAAAAGCGCCGCGGCTGATTTCTTAAGGATTATATACGCCGGAAGGCGAATCCGATTACGGAAGCCGACCGGGAGAGCTCCGCCATGCGTTCCCCGTACAGGGAAGCCGGTGTCGGCCAGGCGGCCGAAGCCAGAAGCTCGGGCGTCACAGGGGGGAGAAATCGGGCCGGCAGGATCAGGGGTTTGACCGGGGGCGCCGAAACGCCTTTAAGAGGGATGCGATACACCCTGCCCGCCCGGATCTGGGTCGAGGCCAGGCCGTTATACTGCTGGATGGCCCGGACGGACGCCCCGTAGCGGCGGGCCAGATGTCCGAGCGTCTCCCCCTCCCTGACCCTGTGGTTGACGGAAAAAACCGGCGGCTTGATCTTTTTTAACTGGAGGAGCATCGGATAAACCCGCCGCCCCAGTTCCTGGGCGACGGGATTGAAGAAACGGACGTGGTAATGGGTCCGATGCCCCGCGGCATGACAGATGATCGCCTTGGAATAGCCGCGGGAGAACTGGAAGACACGGTCGAGCCAGGCCTTCTCTTCCCCGATGCTCAGGGCGTATCCATAAAGAGCCCGTTGAATGCGGGTATCCAGGAGGATCGTTTCGACGTCGGTCTGGGTGATCATCGCCCTGACCAGAACCCAGTTTCGCGGCAGATCAAGGTTGGCCGCCGTACCGGGACGGTACCAGGCGCTGAGGCCGCCCTTGTAATAGAAGCCGAAATCGACATCCCGGCCGCCCTGGTGGGAGAGATGGCGTTTCAGACGGCCTCCGTCCCGGCCGCTGATATCGCCGATGAAGATCGGCTGGGTTCCGGGAAAGAGTTCATGGACTTTGCCGACGACCGCGGCCACAGCCTCGACGGTCTCGGCCGTCGCCCATGTCACCGCCGAAGGAGCCGCGGCCCAACGGGAATCGGCCGGCAACGGGACGGCGTTGAACATGGCCGCGCTTCCGGGCCGGCCGATGGACAGAGAGCCCAGCGAGGCCGGGTCCGTCTCCACGAGCCCGAGGAGTTCTGCGTCGCTCAGGTCAAGCAGGGAAGCCGGAGATTCGCGATGAACCGCCGCCGGCACGGCCATCTCCGCGGGAAAGGAAGCGATCCCTGATCCGGGCAGAAAACCGAGGGCCGCCTTGGCCGCCAGACCCAATCCCGCCAGAAAGCCGATCAATGCCATATTCTTGATTTTCCCCCTCCATTTTAACGGATCGACCCCTCGAGTCAAAGCCGGGCGGGGATTCATTTTTTCCGGGCCGAGCGCTCCCGGACGATCGCCCGATACTTGTCCCGGAGCCGGGTCTGCATATTTTCCAGGGGGATGATCCGGCCGGCGATCAGAACCGCCTTGATTTTAGAGGAGGCCTGAATGATCGGCCTTGTGCAGACAACGATGTCGGCGCTTTTGCCGACCTCGAGGGTGCCGACGCGGTCGTCGAGGCCGAACATCCGGGCCGGATTAATGGTCAGGGCCTTGACCGCTTCCTCCTCCGCCAGGCCGTAGGCAACGGAAAGGGAGGCCGGGACGGGCTGGCGGCGCACGTTCGAACCGCCCTGGGAGGAGGATTCGCTGAAAGCGAACAGGATCTTCTTCTCGGCCAGGACGGCGGCCGTGCGGTAATTTTTATCCACCGGCTCCCATCGCTTGGGAAGACCGGTCGTCCCGCCCCAGATCACGGGGATGTTCCTGGCGGCGATCTGGTCGGTATACTTCAGGACATCCGTGGAAGCGGAGAACAGAATGCCCTTGATCTTGTAATCGGCCATGAGCCGGAGGGCCAGTCGGATGGGAACTTCTCCCTGGGCGATGAAAACCACCGGAAGACGGCCTTCGAGAACAGGAGACAGAGCCTCCGCCTCGGGGTCGAAAGGGATGTCCCCTCCCTTCTTTTTTTCCATGTATTGCTTGGCTTTACGCAGCTTTTCGTCGAAGAACCGGCTGAGTCCCTCGTAAGTCGTCGGGTAGCTCGCGTTTTGACGAGCGGACGTGTTGAAGACCAGGCAAACGTCCCGCTGAAGGATCATCTCTTCAGGCAGGTTCCCGTCCAGGCGAAGGGCGACGGCCTTGCCGTTGATCGGCCTGGCCGAGCCGGCCGCGGTCAGGACCGTGGTGATGCCGTCCACACGGGCGACGGCGATCGTCTCGTCTTCGGGATTGAGGGCGTCATAGGGGTCGAGGAACGGCGCCGAAAGACCGATTTCGTTGATATCGCTGCCCACCCCGGGGTAGCCGGTCAGGCCGAGGGCCGTCAAAGGGGCGATCATCCCCGGGTAGACGTACATTCCGGCCGCATCGATGACCCGGGCGTTTTTGGGAGTCCGGACGGAAGGACCGATCTCCGCGATTTTTCCGTTTTCGATAAGGATGCTTCCGCGTTCCAGGGGAGCGCCGGCGACGGGGCGGATCGTTCCGTTGAGGATGACGACCGGCTCCCCTTGGCTTTCCGCCGTTCCGTTCACCGGGATGGTGAAGGCTGGAAGTAGGAGGAGACCGAAGACCAGGACCGAAAAAGCGGCGCGTTTCATCGGGCGCCTCCTTTGAGACCCGCCTGTCCATCGCGGGCCAGATCGAAGAAGAGTTCTCCTTCGATCAGGGTCAGGAGGCATTTGGCCGTGCTGTCGAGCGGGTATTTGTCGAACACGGCGATGTCGCCGTCCTTGCCTGGTTCGAGGCTTCCGGCCCGCTTGTCCATCTCCAGGGTTTTGGCCGCATTGATGGTGATCATCCGAAGAACCGTTTCATCCGACAGGTCGTTGTATTTCTGGACCTTGGCCGCATTGAGGTAGAGGTAACGCGTTTCATCGGCGCTGTCGGAGTTGATGACGATGTTGACCCCGGCTTCGTCCAGGATATCGAACCCGTAGGGGCAGCCGTCGTAAGCCTCTTCCTTGAATCCCCACCAGTCCGTCCAGCCCCCGTAGGTCACGCCCCGTTCAGCCAGCAGGTCGGCGACTTTGTAGCCGTCGACGCAGTGGCTGATCTGGGCGCATTCCAGGCCGAACTCGCGGCAGAAATTCAGAAACCAGACCATCTCGTCGGCCCGATAGATATGGATGTCGATGGTCATTTTGTGCTCCAGGACAAGCTTGAGTGTTTCGAGCTTGTCGTCCCGGGCGGGAGCGGCGGCGTCTTTTTTTCCCGAAGCGACGGCCTGCTCATACTCGTCCCACTTGGCCTTGTACTCCCGGGCGTCGGTGAAGGCCTTCCGGGCGAGATACACCGTGCCCAGGCGGGTCGAGGGCATTCGGTTTTGGCCGCCGTAGAGCCGCTTCGGGTTTTCGCCCAGGGCCATCTTCAACTGGGGGCGGGCGTCGGTGATCAGGAGCTCGTCCAGCGGGCGGCCGTACTTCAGCTTGATCGTCGCGTTGACCGCCCCGATGACATTGGCGCTGCCGTGCATGGCCTTGACCGTGGTGACGCCGCCCGAAAGCGTCGTCAAGATGGAAGGGTCGTCGGGAAGGAGAATATCCTTCATCCACAGCTGGGGGGTGATCGGGTCGGTCGCCTCGTTGATGTCGCCGCCGTCCATGGCGATATGGGTGTGGGTGTCGATCAGGCCGGGGAGGACATATTTGCCGGTCACGTCGATGGTCCGGACGCCGGCCGGGATCGGGACATTCCGGCCGACGGCGGCGATTTTTCCGTTCCGGATCAGAACGGTGCCGTTCTCGATTGTCCCCCGGGTAATGGTCATGACCGTTCCGCCCTTGAGGGCGACGTCCTGGGCGGAGAGGGGCGGATGGACGGCAAGAAAAAGCGCCGCGGCGGTTATGAGGAGGAAAAAGGCGGTTTTCTTCGGCATCGGATTCTCCTTTATCCGGGGATTATAGCAAAGCAGGGGGGCCAGGTCTTAATTTTCAATTTTTCCTTGAGACCAGACGCCGACGGAGGAGAATCTTCTCAAGAATGTTGAAAATTGAGACCTCACCCCTCTGCTCTTGCATTGCGGTCACGGGACGGTTATAGTTGACCTGTCCGATAATTCCGACCGGAGGCAACGATGAAGAAAGCTCTCGTCCTCACGCTCGCTCTCCTCCTCGCGGCCGCGGCCGCTTCGGCCCAAACCCTCGACTGGTTCAAGGGTTCGGTCGACGAAGCGTTCGCCAAGGCCAAGGCGGAGAACAAGCTCGTTCTCCTCGATTTCAACTCCTACACCTGACCGGGCTGCAGACTGCTCGGTGAGCAGTTCTACGACAATCCCTCATACAAGGAATTCTTAACTAAAAATTTCGTCCTCTACCGCGTCTTCTCCCAGGAACCGGACGGGAGGAAAGTCTTTGAACGGTACACCGTTCGGGCGACGCCCACGACCATGGTCTTCGACGGCAACGGCGAGGCGGTCGACTGGATCCTGGGATATGATCCGCCGGCCGATTCCTTCCGCGACCAGCTCGACGGCATCCTCAAGGGCGGAAACACGTTCCAGGCCCTGGCCCGGAATTTCGCCGAAACCGCGTTCAAGGTCGCAAAGAAATACGCCGACCGTTACGACATAGCCAAGGCGGCCGAATTCTACAAGCAGGTCCTGGCCATCGATCCCGACGGAACGAAAGGCGGTTCGGACTATAACGGCGAACAAACATCCTATGCGCAGCAAGCCGAATTCGGCATCGCCGGAAACGCCCTGAGCGCCCGCCCGCCCGATCGCGCCCCGATGGAGGCGTTTATTAAGAAATACGCCAAGGGGAAGATCGTCGAAGAAGCCTTCATGCGGCTATCGCGGTCCCATTATGGCCGGACGGCGACCAAGGAAGAGGCCGCCGAGTTCTATGCCGATTACGTCGGCCGCTTCCCGGATTCCGTTCCGGCGCTGTCGGCCTATGTCCAGCGGATTCTCCAGGACAAGGAGCCCGTTGAAAAGGGCATCGAATTGGCCTTAAAAGCCGTGGAACTCCAGAAGGCCGCCGCTCAGGCAGGCGGTGTTCCGGCCACGCCCATGGGCGGAGGCTCGATGCTGGCCTTCAACCTCGCCCGGCTTTACAACCTCAAGGGCGACAAAGCGGCCGCTCTCAAGACGGTCGACGCCGCGGCGAAGGAGCTCGGGGGCAACCCCCGGATGCTCTCGCAGGCCGCGCAGACTTATCTCGACATCGGAGCGGAGGCCAAGGCTTTGGACATCTACGGTCCGAAGTTCCTAAAGGCGAACATGGCCGACGCCTCGGTTCTCGGCCAGTACGCCGGCTTCTGGACGCGCCAGGAGAAAAACCTGAAAAGCGCCCTGGAAGCGGCGAAGAAGGCCGTCGAGCTGACGCCCGCGGCCCCCGCCGCCTGGCTGTCTCTCGGCAATGTCCACATCAAGTTGAAGAACAAGGCCGAAGCCCTCAAGGCTGTCGATAAGGCCACCGAAGTCGCCCCGGCCAACCAGAAAGCCATGATCCAACGGTCCGCCGACCAGGCCAAGAAGCTGATCGACGCAATCAAGTAAAAGCAAAGGGGTCAGGTCTTAAATTTGTATTAAATTTACAGACCTGACCCCCAAGATTTCTTCCACCCTCAGCAAAATCGATTTGAGAAGAGGTTCTCGGCGAATATTCTTTTCGACCCGACGGACGATCTGGGCAACGGTTCCGTAATCGAGAGCGAAAGGCTTGCCGATTTCGGAAAGCGTTAACGGGCAATACTTCCTGGCCAGATAAATCGTTAAATCACGATCGATCGTTTTTTTTTCGCGACGGAAATTCGAGGTCGATGTCGTATCGTTTGAATTCCCGATCGAGATAAAATTGGCTTTAATCTCAAACTGATCGTTTTGAACGTCCGGGGATTCGATTCCGGACAACGCCCCCATGACGGAACGAATGGCATTCGAAATATCTTCAAAAGATAATCGCCGTTGATCGTTCCGAAATCGTGCCGGAATTTCACGGCGATTTCCTTTGATCTCGATTTCGGCCCTTACCTTGCGGACGAATTCCTCATCGCCAAGGGCAATACCGTTCGTTATATGTTCGGCGATCCGTTTATTGCGATCAAATTTTCGTACATATTTTTCGTAGAGAACAACGGCTTTTTTCTGATCCTCGGAAAAGAAATTTAAAACGAAGCTCGGATCGAGATTCGGAACAAATCCTTTCCGGCGCCCAATCGTGTCTAAATAACTGCTCCAGCGGTAGTCCTCCGGGGCGTTGCATATTCCGGCCCGGACGGGATTCAAATGCAGGTAAGCGGAAAGAAAAGCAGCATAAGTGGCATCATCGACTAAGACCGAACCGAATCGCCCTTGGAAGATGTGTCCAATAATTTTATATTTTGCCTTCAACCAATTCGCAAAACCGGCATTCAGGTCATGAATGCCGGTCGGGAGATTCGCCAACAGAGTCCTCAAATAAAGATGAAAGTGATTCGACATGAGACAAAAACCGTACAGGATGAAGTTGTGCCGAAGACATATTTCATTCAATATTTCGATGAATCGGAAACGGTCCCGATCGGAAAAAAATATTTTCTCCTTTCGATTACCCCGACTGTAAACATGGTAGGAAGCCCCGGGAAAGCAAATACGGAGCGGACGGGCCATGCGATTCTCTCTTGGAAGGAAATGTACCGACAAAAGGAAGACGCCGGATCGTTTAATTATTCTCAGACTCGACGGGGTCAGATCTGTTAGAAAAAAACAAATTTAAGACCTGACCCCTATGCTTGACAATATCAAGATATCTTGATATATTGTTTACATGAAATCCGCGCCGGAGACCGGCCCCCTGCCGGGCCTGAAAGCCCTGGCCGACGAAACCCGTCTGCGCCTCTTTCAGCTGGCCCGGGTCTACGAGCTCAACGTCAACGAGATCGTCGAAGCGCTGGGCATGGGCCAGTCCCGCATCTCCCGCCATCTGAAAATCCTATCCGAGGCCGGCCTTCTCACCGCCCGCCGCGACGGAATGTGGACGTTCTACCGGGCTTCCGCCTCTCCCGAGTCCTCCCGCTTCGCCGCGGCCGTCGGGGCCCCTGAGAGCGGTCCGTTCGCCCGCGACCTCGACCGGGCCCGCCTGATCCGGGACGAGCGGGCCAGGGAATCCAAGCGATTCTTCGACGCCGTCGCCGGCGACTGGCGGGACATGAAGCGATCGCTGATCGGGGAAGCCGACCTCGACGCCTTCATCCTCAGGCATCTTCCCCGCTGCACCGTCGCCGCCGACCTCGGCTGCGGCAGCGGCGATCAGATTCCGCTCCTCCTGAAAAAAGCCGGCCGGGTGATCGGCGTCGACCGGGCCCCGCAAATGCTGGAGGAAGCCCGCCGCCGAAACCTGGCCGAAA
>JAFGEN010000317.1 GCA_016931595.1 Candidatus Aminicenantota bacterium
ACGCTTGCCGTTTTTCTTCGCCTTCACCTCTATATACGTAAAAAACCCGATTCGCGTTGCTCGGGCGGGTATCCTTGGAAATCGGGCGGGAAATATGGTACAAAGGTCGCCTGGAGGAACGGAATGAAACCAGCCCTGGTGATTTTGGCCGCCGGAATCGGAAGCCGCTATGGCAGCTTGAAGCAGGTCGATCCCGTCGGCCCGTCCGGCGAGACGATCATGGATTATTCCCTGTATGACGCCCTGCATTCCGGGTTCGGCCGGTGCGTCTTTGTCATTCAGAAGCGGATGGAGCGGGACTTCCGGGAGGTCATCCAGGCCAAGCTTGGAGACAGGGTCGAAACCGGCTTTGCCTTCCAGGAGATGAAGAGCGACCTGCCGGAATCATTCTCCGTCCCGCCGGAGCGGACCAAGCCCTGGGGGACGTCCCACGCCGTCCTGGCCGCGGCCTCCCTGATCCAGGAGCCTTTCGCCGTCATCAACGCCGACGATTTCTACGGCCGGGACTCATTCCGGGCGATGGCCGGGTTTCTTTCCGGAGTCGGGACGAACGAGTTCCGATATGCCGTCGTCGGGTACAACCTGGAGGCCACGCTTTCGGAGCACGGGGCTGTCGCCCGCGGCGTGTGCGAGGTGGACGAGAACGGGATGCTGGAGGGCATCGTCGAGCGAACCCACGTCGAGCGGACCAAGTTCGGGGTCGTCTTTCAGGACGGTTCCGGACACCATATCCCGATTCCTCCGGGCAAGACCGTATCCATGAACTTCTGGGGGTTCACCCCGACGTATTTCGCCTCAGCCCGGTCGGCCTTCCGCAAGTTCCTCGGAGAAAAGGGGGCGGACCCGAAGGCGGAGTTCTTTATCCCTCTGGTCGTCAACCAGATGATCAACGAGAAGACAGCCGTCTGCCGGGTTCTTCCGACGTCCGCCCGGTGGTTCGGCGTGACGTACAAGGAGGACCGGCCCCGGGTGATCGAGGAATTGGCCCGGCTGGTCGAGGCCGGCGAGTACCCGAAAAGCCTTTGGGGCTGACCGGACGCCGTTCGATCAGAAATTCTCCGCTTTGATTTCGTAGTAGGACTGCGGATGGAGGCAGGCCGGGCACTGGGCCGGAGCCTCGAGCCCCTCGTGGACGTAGCCGCAATTGCGGCACATCCAACGGACCGGGGCATTGTTCTTGAAAACCGTTCCGCCGGTCACATTGGCCCGCAGCTTCCGGTACCGTTCCTCGTGTTCCTTCTCGACCGTGGCGATCATCTTGAAGCAGGTCGCGACCTCGGGGAAGCCTTCCTGTTCCGCGATTCCGGCGAAATCCTTGTAAAGGACCGACCATTCCTCGCGCTCACCGTCGGCCGCGGCCTCGAGGTTTTGGGCCGTGTTCCCGATGGCGCCGGCCGGGTACATGGCCGTAATCTCGGCCGCCCCGCCCTCGAGGAATTTGAAGAAGCGTTTGGCATGCTCCTTCTCGTTCTCCGCCGTCTCGATAAAAACGGCGGCGATCTGCTCGTAGCCTTCCTTCTTGGCCGCCGAGGCGAAGTAGGTGTATCGGTTGCGGGCCTGGGACTCGCCGGCGAACGCGGCCAGGAGATTTTTCTCGGTCTGGGTGCCTTTCAGCGATTTGGGCATGGTTCTCTCCTCGTCGGTCAGGCCTTCCAAAGGCCGTGGAGATTGCAGTATTCGCGGACCGAGACATTCTCGGCCTTGACGCAGAAACGGGCTTCCGGGGCCTGCCCGGGCTTAAGGAATTCCCGGTAGGCTTTTCCGTCGGCGATCAACTCGATCCACATGATGTGGTGCTTGTCTTCCATCGGGTGGGCGACGGACCCGACCTTGACCGTGAAGCCGTCGGCGGTCTTCTCGAGGACCGGGACGTGCTTTTCCTTGGAGGCATCGACCGTATTCTCGGTCAGAAGCTCCATCGGCTGCCCGCAGCAGACGAGCTCGCCGCCGCCGGCGGTCAAGACCTCGACGATGTTGCCGCAGACCGGGCAACGGAAAACCTGGAGACGTTCGGTGGCTTTAGGCATGAGAAATCCTCCTCCTTTGTGCGGGAATGTGTTTTCCGGGCGGAACGGACGTTTGACCGGGCCGGGCCAGGCAATCCCGGCAAACGCCCTTGAAATATCCATGGACTTCGTCGATCCGGTGGCCGTGGATCTCTCCGGCCCGGCCGGTGGGACAGGAGATTTCGATGTCGATGATGCGGCCGCAGACGGAGCAGTAGAAATGGTGATGGGGAGCGACGACGCCGTCGTAGCGGGCCTCGCCCGGGTCGATCGACAAAGAGCGGACCAGTCCCTTTGCCGAAAAAAGCTCCAGTGTGTTGTACAGCGTTGTCTTGGACAGGGTCGGGATTTTCTTGACCAGGGCGGCGTGGAGTTCGCGGATGGTCACGTGGGACCGGTTTTCGGAGACGGCGGCCAGGACGGTCAGGCGCTGAAACGTCGGCCTGATGCCCCGTTCGGACAAGATGTCCTTGAGGACATTCATGTTTGTAATCATTACAAAATAGTTTAAATGAAAACATCCCGCCTGTCAATATATTTCCACGTTTTTTTTTCTATTTCCCTGAAGGAAAAAATGCAATCAGGAAAGCTCGCGACCGAAGAAAAGATCGACTTAAGAATCCGGTCTATCGTGACAGGTCCAACAACTATCACCGTTCGTATAGCAGGTGACGTTTGTCGCTCCGGCCCCCGTGGGGCCGCCGAGCTCGGCCCGTCTTTTGCATATTTCAAGAATCGCTTCTTCGGGAAAATTCCTGGTTAAGACGATCATCTCGGGTTGTTTCCAGGGCTTTCGTTCGATTATCATTTGGTTTTCCATTCCTCGCTCTTCAAGAATAGATTCCGCCCTCATTTTCCTGCCGCATCATAACCTGATCCACGCTCGGCGTCAATTGAGCGGCCGCCCGCAGGCGCGGAAGGACTCGTACATCGCCCGGATGTTTTCCATCGGCACATCGGGGCCGATTTCGCCGCAGGCGATCAGGCCGCCCTCGTCCGTGCCGCAGGAGGCGAACGTCCGGGCGACTTCGTCCCGGACTTCGGCCGGGGAGCCGAACGGAAGGACGCGCTGGCGGTCGATATCGGTCCGGACGGCCGCCCGGCCCCGGATGGTCCGCTCCG
>JAFGEN010000057.1 GCA_016931595.1 Candidatus Aminicenantota bacterium
ATGTGTTGCTTGGGAACATAGGCCGGGGCGCCCTCGATGAAGAAATCCCGGTAAAAATAAGCCGGGGGAAGGGGACGGCCGGCCGGGTCGTAATACTTGCCCAGGGCCGGATCGCTCCGCGATTGCGGCTTGTCCAGAAGGATTCGAGCGATCGTCACTCCGAGCGGAGCGAGTCCGGGCGAGGCGGCCTCGATCTCCTCCCAGGCGATCCCGAGTCCCAGGGCGGCCAGGTTGGCCACTCTTTTCCGGGCTTCATCCCAGCGCAATTCGGCGACCCGGGTCACGATGCGGGCGACTCGGTCCGAGGTCCAGTCGAGGAACGGGATCTGGAGGTGGAATTCCCGGTCCTCGAACATCGTGGTCACTTCGATGTTCGGAATGACCTCCACTCCCTCCCGTTCCCCGGCCTCGAGGGCTTCGGGATAGGCCGCGACCGTGTCGTGGTCGGCGATGGCGATCGCGGCGAAGCCCGTCTCCACGGCCATCCGGACCAGGTCTGACGGCGGAAAATCGCCGTCGCTCGACCGGTTCGAATGGATGTGGAGATCGACGAATCCGGTTTTCACAGTTCGGTTTTTCCGCTCAACAGCCGGTAGATTTCCAGGTACTTTTCGGACGTCTTGGAGATGATCTCGTCCGGGAGGACGGGCGGGTCGGACTTCTTGTCCCAGCCGGTCGTCTCCAGGTAGTCGCGGACGAATTGCTTGTCGAACGACGGCTGTCCCCGGCCCGGGATGTATTCGGAGAACGGCCAAAACCGCGACGAGTCCGGCGTGAAGATTTCGTCGATCAGGACCAGGTCGTCGCCGACCAAGCCGAACTCGAACTTCGTATCGGCGATAATGATGCCCTTTGAGAGGGCATGGAGGGACGCCTTGTTATACAGCTCCAGGCTGACCTTGCGGATCTTTTTCGAGAGGGCCGAACCGGCTACTTTTTCCATATCTTTAAAGGATATATTCTCATCGTGGCCGACCTCGGCCTTGGTCGATGGAGTGAAGATCGGTTCGGGGAAGCGGTCGGATTCGCGAAGTCCGGCCGGAAGCTTCATTCCGCCGATTTTTCCCCCGGCCTTGTATTCTTTCCAGCCCGAGCCGGAAAGGTAGCCGCGGACGACGCACTCGATCGGGACGACCTTCGTTTTCCGGACAAGCATCGACCGCTTGTCAAGGAGTTCACGAAACTCCCGGAGGGCCGGCGGGTATTGGTCGAAATCGGCCGTGACCAGGTGGTTGGGACAGACAAGCGAGGTGGTCTCGAACCAGAACCGGGACAATTGAGTCAGGACCGCCCCCTTATACGGAATGAGCGACGGCAGGACGAAGTCGAAGGCCGAAATCCTGTCGGTGGCGACGATTAAAAGCTTGTCCTCGACTTCGAAGACGTTTCGGACCTTTCCTTTCTTGAAAAGAGGCAGTCCGGGGAGAAGGATGTCGGAATACGTGTTGGGCATGTCCTTACCTGGGTGTTTGGGATTCCTTAAGCAGAGGACATCATAAC
Source organism: Candidatus Aminicenantota bacterium (assembly GCA_016931595.1). Classification (GTDB taxonomy): domain Bacteria; phylum Acidobacteriota; class Aminicenantia; order Aminicenantales; family UBA4085; genus JAAZPG01. The sequence goes on from JAFGEN010000057.1 coordinate 1,501, forward strand.
CGAAAAAAAAATGCGATTCAACTGCCGGGGACCGCAGCCCGGGATTAAGGTTGAAGGCCGATGAAAGAGAACATCCGACGCGTGGGATCGCCGTCGCGGCGCCAGGAATGGGAATTCGGGTCGCAATGGGTGCATGAGGACGGCAGAGTCGGAGGCGGCGGCGCGACGCCGGCCTCCTCAAGCTCTCGGGCGTTGGCTCCCGGAAGGTCGAGAAAATACTTACCGGGCCGGCCGGCCGGGACGAACAGGAGTTCCGAAAAGCCGGCCGAAAGAAAAACCTCGCGGACGTCCATCCCGACCTCGTAACAAGCGGGCCCGATGCAGGGGCCGGCCGCGGCCACGATGTCCGCCGGATCCGTCCCAAACCGTGACCGCATCGCCTCCACTGTCTTCCGGACGATCCGAAGACAAGTCCCCTTCCAGCCGGCATGGACGGCGGCGGCGAGGCGAAGCCGCCGGTCCCAGAGAAGAAGCGGCAGGCAGTCGGCCGTCTTGATCACGAGAAGAAGTCCGGGGGTTCGGGTCATCAGGGCATCCCCGGAGGGACGGCTTGAGGGCTCTTTTTCAATGATATGAATGAGATCCGAATGGATCTGATCGAGAAGAACGGGCCGCAGGCCGCGTTCCCGGGCGAAATCGAAAAGGCCGTTTTCGGTGAAGCCGCGCCGGCCGAAGCCGTGAATGAGACCGGGGACGCGGGAGAGGCGGGGATCGGTTAGGAAGAGCATATGGTTAAATTCAGTATACAGGCTCTGATCGAACGAGCAAAGGGGTCAGATCTTGACATTTTTCCGAATCATCCCTTGGCGCATCCAAGGATCTATTCCGAAAAATGTCAAGATCTGACCCCCATGCTTTCGTTTGACTTTCGGCGAAAGTCCGGTATAATCTGGGCTTTCTCTTGGGAGGAGGTGAAACCCCCGTGGCCTTCGTAATTATCGATGAAGGCGAACCGATCGAGAGCGCCCTCAAGCGTTTCAAGCGGAAAGTGCAGCAGGAAGCGATTATCAAAGAAATCAAAAAGCACTCCGTCTACTTCAAACCCGGCGAACGCAAACGCATGAAAGAGGCAATGGCTCGCAAGCGGATGCGCCGTCGCATGAAACGCGACAGAGACCTCGAATATTGACGGGTTCGACACCTCCCCGCCCTCAGCCGGGCCCGAAACCGGCCTGGCTGAGGGTTCGGCTTCCGGCCGACGAAGCGTATTTTTCCGTCTCAGCCCTCCTGGAGCAGCGCGGTCTTCACACAATCTGCCGGAGCGCCCGCTGTCCCAACATCGGGGAGTGTTGGGCCAAGAAGACGGCGACCTTCCTCATTCTGGGCGACGTCTGCACCCGGGCCTGCGCCTTCTGCGCCGTCGGCAAGGGCCGGCCGAAGCCCCCGGCTCCCGATGAGCCGGAGCGGGTCGCCGACGCGGCCGCCCTTCTCGGCTTGAAGTACGCCGTGGTCACCTCGGTGACCCGGGACGACCTGCCTGACGGGGGCGCGTCCCATTTCGTCGCGACGGCCGCCGCCCTGCGGCGGCGTCTTCCCGGAATCCGGGTGGAATTGTTGATCCCCGATTTCAACGGGGATCCGTCCGCCCTGGAGACCGCCTTGGCCGCCCGTCCCGACATTCTCAACCACAACCTCGAGACGACCGAAACCCTTTATCCCCTTCTCCGGCGGCCGGCGGCCGGATACCGCCGGTCCCTCGAAGTCCTCCGCCGGGCTTCCGGCCGGGGCTTCGCCGTGAAGTCCGGGCTGATGGTCGGCCTGGGTGAAACCATGGACGACCTTTTCCGCGCCTTCCGGGACCTCCGCGAAGCCGGCTGCCTTCTTCTGACCATCGGCCAATACCTCCAGCCCTCGGCCGCTCATGTTCCCGTCGCCCGATATTACACTCCCGGGGAGTTCGACGGCCTGAAAGAGCGGGCCCTGGCCGAGGGCTTCGCCGGAGTGGAATCCGGACCGCTCGTCCGAAGCTCCTATCACGCCCACTCGCTCCAGGACGCCTTCGCCCGGCGCCTCAAGGATGCCTCATGCGCACACTGATTTTCAGCGATGTCCACGGCAATATCGAGGCCTTGAACGCGGTCCTGAAATTCACCAAGAAACATAAAATCGACCGATACGTCTGCCTCGGCGACCTGGTCGGATACGGCGCCTCGCCCAACGAGACGATCCAAAAGATCCAGGGGCTCAAACCCCTGGTTGTGATTCGGGGAAACCACGACAAGGCCGTGACCGACATCGAGGCGGTCGAGACCTTCAATCCCGTCGCCGCCGCCGCGATCGCCTGGACCAAGTCCCACATCACGAAAAAGAACCTGGAATTCCTCGAGAGTCTCCCCCGCGGCCCCCTGACGGTCGAGAACGATTTCGTCATCTGCCACGGCGCTCCCTTCGACGAGGACTTCTATATCTTCGGCGAGTTCGACGCCGATGAGGCCTTCGATTACATGAAGCTCCCCCTTGGATTCTTCGGCCACACCCATTTCCCGGTCATCTACACCAAGCGGGATGAGGGCGTGGAGTGCCAGTTCCTCGCCGGCCCGATCAACCTCCTGAAATTCGAAAAGGGCCTGTCGTATCTCATCAATCCGGGGTCCGTCGGCCAGCCGCGCGACCGCAACCCTCGGGCGGCGTTCGCCATCTACGACCACGACCTCCGGCAGGTTCGGTTCCACCGGGTCGAATACGAGGTCGCCGAAGCCCAGAAGAAAATCAGGGCGGCCGGCCTTCCTGCGGCCCTGGCCGACCGCCTGACCCACGGACTCTAAGAGATGGCCCGCCTGGAAGCCCGCCGTCTCGTGAAGCGGTTCGGGAGGCGGACGGTCGTCAAGGGCATCGACCTCATCCTTTCCTCCGGCGAAATCGTCGGTCTCCTCGGCCGAAACGGCGCTGGCAAGACGACCTGCTTCCAGATGATCGTCGGGCTCCTCCATCCCGACGGCGGCGGAGTCTTTCTCGACGACAGGGAGATCACCGCCCTGCCGTCGGACCGTCGGGCCCGGGCCGGCCTGGCTTATCTCCCCCAGGAAAATTCCGTCTTTCTCAAGGCCACGGTAACCGAAAACCTCCGGCTCGGGCTCGAGCTTCAACCTGTTTCGAAAGCCGAGCGGGAGGACATCATCTCG